>JAUVOA010000172.1 GCA_030599445.1 Atribacterota bacterium
AGAACGAGGTGTAAAAGGAACAGAAGGGTTTAAGGGGTCGATAATTTGGATAAAAGGATAGGAATGGGGAGTATAAGCTCTAACTGCTATTCTATCTCCATTAGTAGTGGGAAGCCAGCGCGGGTAGTCGACCCAATAATTGTATTTGGTTAATTGCTGGGAAGGAGTGAGATTATTTTCAAAGAGAACTTTTTGCGCCTGGAGTTGATATTTTTCTTTTAGGTTGTCTTCCCAGGTTTGATATAGTTCCTCCAGGTTCAGGCCTATCGCCCTTTTTACGGCATAGTTAAATCCTAAATAGGGATACTCACAGAAAATTTCACTCATGGCAATTACTTTATCTTCTCCGTATTTTTGAGCTATAAAATGGATAAGGGATTGGCCATAAATATAGGGTGCGCTACCGCCAGGCCAGGAAGTAAGATAATAACCATTTATCTGGTCTAGAGCATTAAACCGGTCTTCCAGGGCGGCCATACGAAGATACATATCGTAGCGAGTATCTATCCCCCTGCCACCGGTGGTAAATTTTGTTTCATTGTAAACTGCTAATCCCTCAGTTGACCAAATGGGCTGGGAGGCATTGGGAGTGAGTATCTGACCGAATAGGGCGCGCAGGGCAGTAGTGGGCCCGGCGGTCATCTCAAAATGGGCCAGATGGGTGTATTCGTGAGTGATTACAATTTTGAGCCAGCTTTTAAATTTCATATCAAAGGATTTGGCGGTGGGGGCGGTTAGGGAAAGGCGAATCACACGATGGGGGAAAGAGGAGGCAAAACCCAGGACATAATCAGAAAAATCTTCCATGATTATGGCTATCTTTTGAAAATGATGATGCTTGTTTGGCGAGCCAAGCTGGGCATTAACCTGGTGGTAGGTTTCTTCGGCAATATCGGCTAACTCCTGAGCTAAATGTTCATTATTGTAACTAAAATCTTCATCATTTTGTTCATTGTTTTGCAGTTTAGAAAAATAGACTGAAAAATGAGGGCTTTCCAATACCTTCCACTCTAAGCCGGGGTCATAGCGAACAGCTTCCACGCTCATAACCAATGGCGAGTATATTATCAAAACTATTATAATAATGATATAAACAAAAAAATTTATTTTTTTTTGCATATTCTCATACTTCTACCCAAGGGAACCAAAAGTGCCAGGCACTTTTGTTTCCCTTTTTATGAAAATAGATTTATTTTCATATGATTTAGCCATAGTTGGTAAATATGATCAGTGATTAAATTCTTTTGCATTTTTTTATAAATTTTTAATGCACCTTGCCTGGTTATGCGTAGAGAATTTGTTATATCTTTTATTCTATAATTCTCTTTTATTAATAGATATATAAGTAAATGTTTTAAGCGTTTATTTGTTTCTATATCTCCAACCTGTTCTTTTACTTTTTTTAAAATATTTTCTATATTCTTTGGTAATTTATTTTGTATTTGATCTGAGGTTATTTTAGTGACATTTTGGAGGGTTTTTCCTAAGTTATTTTTTTGACTGTTTTCTTTTACGAAATTTATAAAATTTTCTGAACTGGTTTGACAAAGTTTTAAGAATTCCTGAATATTTAGCCAAAGAGGAATATCTTTATTTGGATCGGAGAGAAGATAGTGAAAACTGCTCCAGGGGTATTTCTCAGGAGAATCTACCAATTCAGCCTCTACTGGGTTTAAACTAATGTAAGAAGCTACACTATATAGGTATAGGGAATTTAAGATAAGATGACTTTTGTAACGGTCTTGGAATAAATGGCCCTTCCTTATGTGCTTAATGTTATACCAGTGGGCATAAGAGGAATTTAAAAACTGCATGGCCTGAGAAAGATTTGCTTCTTCTGTTTTTAAAAGCAGGTGAAAGTGAGTATCCATTAGCACATAGGAAAATAGGTGAACTTTATGAAAGTTCACCGTTTTTTGTAGAAGTTGTAGAAATTTATTCCTATCTACATCATCAGTAAATATATCAATTCCTTCCACACCTTTACCAATTATATGATAAATAGCATTTTTATCTTCTATCTCTGTTCTATTTCTTCTTACCATAATGTGATTATTATATCTTTTATAAATAAATAGTTCAAGAGGATTTCAGTACAAAAGTTGTCTAAAAGGGAAACAAAAGTGCCTGGCACCTTTGTTTCCCTTTTTTAAATAAAATTTCAATAAAATCTTGTTGGAATTTTATAAAAAATAAGGTATAATTAATTTTGGTTGTGTATTCCGAATATTCAAAAGGAAAGTTGGAGAGAATGGCTCAAAAACAGGAAAATATAAAAACCAAAAGCGCAGCAAGGGTGAAAAAAGGCAAAAAAAGCGATTTGTGGTTTTATATCATAATCTTCATATTATTGGCGACAATGTTTTTGTGGTATCTCCGGCAAATGGGGCATTTACCCTTATGGATAGATAACCAACCTTCTACTCTTATTGCTGAAATGGACCCAGCCACCAGAGAGAGAAGGGCAGATTTTAAAATTATAAATGCCCATGAACATGTTCAATCCTTCAGCAATATTCCTCTTCTCCTTAAGGTGATGGAAGATTGCCAGATGGAAAAAATGATTCTGCTGGGCACTTCTAAGTTTACATTTTATCTAAATCCCAAGTATGGATTTAGTGAATATGATAAGAATAATGAAGAAATAATAAATATAAGTAAAAAATATCCCGATAAATTTATAGCATTATGTACGATCGATCCCCGCGATGAGGATAAATTGGAAAAATTAAAAAAATTTATCGCTGATGGAGCCAAAGGCTTGAAATTATATAATGGTCATGGCTATTTCTATGATAATTTTTTTCATCTTCCTCTTGATGATTCCGGGATGATGGAGATATATCAATATTGTGAAGAGCAAGGGATACCCATCCTTTACCATATAAATAGTGGTCGTTTTTTAGATCAAATGGAAAGAGTTTTACAAGCTTTCCCTGATTTAGTAGTTATTGCTCCTCACTTTATTTTAACTTCCAGAAATCTTACGCTCTTAAGCAGGCTTCTTGATACTTATCCTAATCTGTACACTGATATAAGTTTTGGTCATCCCGATTTTCAAGTCGCCGGATTTAAAAGGATTTCTTATAATGCTGTGGCTTTCCGGGAATTTATGCAGAAATATCGTGACCGGATAAACTTCGGAACGGATATAGTAATTACCTCTTACCGGGCAAAAAGTAGGAGTTATATTGATGATATTACATTAAGTTATTTTGATATGTTAGAAAAAGAGGAGTTTACTTTGCCGGATTCGATTTATAAGATGATGGGCAAAAAAGCCCGGGAACTGACTGATCCCAACACTGTATACAGAGGGCTTCATCTCGATGATGAGACTTTAAGAATGATTTACCATGATAATGCAGAAAGGATTTTTGAAAATACAAACAAAAATAAATAAATTAATAGATTAAAAAGCGAAGAGATTATATTTTACCATTTATTTAAACTTAAAAAACCACCTTTTTGAAGGTGGTAATGGTTAAATGGATTTTACATTAGAAGAATATGTGTTAGGTAAATATTTTTTGAAATTGAGAATATTATATAAGAAACATCGATTTGAACGAATAGTTCAGAAGATATATAAGGTATTATGAAAAAAATAGTGGTTAATAAGAATTAAGCCTCTTTTTGAGGCTTCTTAAAACTGCTTGCTTAGCGGGTAGGCTGGTTATTAATTTTTTAAGTTACCAACATAACCATCATATAACAAACTACACCAATGTTTAAGTAACGTAAACGTAATACTAATAGTTGATTTCTTCTAAGAATTACAAAATATCAGAAGAAAGATATATACTAAATAATGAAGAAGCTTTTTATAATATTGTTTGGATTAATTGTGGCAACGGCAATGGGAGGCTGTTTAGATTTGGAAGGAATCTTTCCTTTTTTAAATAGTGCACCACTTATAATTTCTGAACCTATCACCACTGCTACAGAAGATCAGCTATATTTATATCAGGTAGAAGCCAGTGATCCCAATGGGGATACTCTGACCTATTCTTTTACTATTAAACCCGAGGGAATGAACATTAATGGCGAGAGTGGTTTAATATCCTGGACACCGACCAATAATCAGGCAGGAATTCATCAGATAATCGTAGAAATTTCTGATGGCAAGCAGAGCGTCACTCAGAGTTTTGAAATTGAAGTTATAAATATAAATAACCATCCCCAGATCCTTTCTTATTCCCCTGCTAGTATAAATATCAAAATCAATGAGGGAAATTCGGTTAAATTCGAAGTCCAAGCCCAAGATATTGACTTAA
>JAUVOA010000306.1 GCA_030599445.1 Atribacterota bacterium
AATTGCTAAAATTATTTCCAGTGGTTCGGATGCACCGGGGACATTACTTAAATATTGTTCGCCTGAATTTATAAGATTATACCAAAAGGCAGAATTAATTATTAGTAAAGGACAGGGAAATTACGAAGCTCTTTCAGAAGAAGATAAACCTATATTTTTTCTATTTAGAGCAAAGTGTCCGGTAATAGCTGATGATGTTGATTGTAATGTAGGGGATATGGTTTTGGTAGGCAGGTGAAAATAAGTTATAAATATTATAAAAAAAACAGAAGCTACTTACATATTATTAATATATGTATTTGAAGATTTAAAAATTAGAGTAGGTCAATTAGGAGAAATGTCTTTTAAAAAAGGAGATTATATTTATATTGGTTCGGCTAAAGGTTGCTTAGAGACACGATTACAAAGACACTTAAAAAAAGAAAAAAGGAAATTTTGGCATATAGATTATCTTTTAGAGAATAAAAAGGCGAAAATATTGCAGATTTGGACTATTGATAAAAAGGTGGAATGCCAAACTGTGGAAGTAGTTTGGCAGGATCCAACTACCGAAATAATTAAAAAGGGTTTTGGTTCTTCAGATTGTAAGTGTTTGACTCATTTATTCTTTGTGAAGAATAAAAAACAGATAGAAAGTATTTTGAAAAAAATAGGTTTTTCGAGAAGAACCGAATCCGGAATTTAAGATAATATTTAATTAAAAAATTATTTGACAAATAAAAATAAATATTTTAAAATGATATTGAGACTTAATTGCAATGAAAAATAAAATGAGGAGATTCAATTGATTGATGCAGACCAGAAATTTGAAGAATTTCTAAAATTAAAAGAATTAAAATATACTTCTGAAAGAAAGTTTGTTTTAAAAGCAATATTTTCATTTCATAAACACTTTGATGTAGAGGAACTTTTTGAAAAATTGCGTGAACAGGGCAATCATATATCCCGAGCTACTATATATAGGACTATCCCCCTATTGCTCCAAAGTGGGTTGATTACCGAAGCCCTCCACTGTCAAGATAAAACAAGTTACGAAAATATTTTTAATAAGAAACATCATGATCATCTCGTTTGTATCAATTGTGGAAAAATTATCGAGTTTTATAATGAAAGAATAGAAAAATTACAGGAAGAGGTTTGTAAACAACACAATTTTGTACCTATAGAACATAGATTAGGAATCAAAGGATACTGTGAAGATTGTTATAAAAAGATAAAAAAAGAAACAAAGTAAATTTTTTTATCTTTTTATTGAGAATGAGTCGCATTATAAATTAACAAATGAAATGGAGGTAAAAATTTGAATCCTAAATTCCTTTATGAATTGCAACCAGGAGAATGGGCAAGAATTATTAATATTGAAGGAGGACGGGGCTTCAGACAGAGATTATGCTTAAGAGGGTTAAAAGAGGGGGATACTATTCGTGTGATATCCTCGATACAGGGTCCAGTGGTGGTAGAAGCCAATAGAAGTGTAATTGCTCTGGGTAGAGGTATGGCCCGAAAAATTAGAATAATAAAAGGAAGGTGAAAAAATGGAAAAGAAACTGTCTGTAATGAATTATGAAGAAGAAGGTAGAGTAAAAAGTATTGAACAGGATTTAAAAAATAAGGTAGCTGGTATGGGTATAAGGGTTGGCAAGAATCTTAAAATGATTACTAAACATCCTCTAAAAGGCCCAATAGTAGTAGAGGTTGATGGATCTTACACCTCTTTGGCGTTAAGCGTAGCTGATAGAATTATCATGGAGGTAAAAAGATGAAAAAAATATTATTAATGGGAAACCCAAACGTTGGTAAAAGTGTATTTTTTAATCGTCTAACTGGAGCAAATGTTATTGAATCTAATTATCCTGGTACTACTGTCGATTATGCTAAAGGGTATATGAAGGGGGATAGTGAGGATTTTGAAATTATTGATGTGCCTGGTACATTCTCTTTGGAATCAAAAGACAAAGCTGAAGAAGTAGCTGTAAAGATGTTAGAGGAAGAAAAAGGGGCTTTAGTAATTTGTGTAATTGATGCATCGAAAATAGAGCGAGGACTTTATCTTGCATTAGAAATAATAGAGAGGGGTTACCCAGTTGTACTGGCACTTAATATGTGGGATGTTGCTGAGGATAAAAATATACAGATTGATATAGAGAAATTGAAAAGCATTCTTAATATTCCAGTAGTACCAACGATTGCTATAAGCGGCAAAGGATTTAAAGAGGTAGTATTAAGTTTAAAAAAAACAGCTTCAGTTAGAGTAAATGAAATTACGGAAAGGGTTGGTGAGATAAAATGACGTTAACTGCTGATGAGCGATGGGATCTAATTGAAAAAATATCCCACAAAGTAGTAACTTTTGGTAAATTTAAACATACTTTAAAAGATGCATTAGGAGAACTTACTGTTAAGCCTTTAACCGGTATTCCAATTGCCATAGCTGTTTTATATGGCTTCTGGAGCGTATTTTGTTCTTTTGCCGGGACATTATTTACTGATGGATTTTTTGTCAAATTATTTGATGGACATTTTTTGCCCTGGATACAATCAGTTTTTCCAGGGGAAGGTGGATGGTTTTACTATATCTTTGTAGGAGACCCAGCAGCAGATAATTGCTTTGAGGCTTTTGGGGTTCTAACTTCCGGACTTTTTGTAGCTATAGGTGTTGTTTTGCCGGCAATATTTATATTTTATTTAATGATGGCTTTATTAGAAGATGTGGGTTATCTACCTCGAA
>JAUVOA010000225.1 GCA_030599445.1 Atribacterota bacterium
AATAAAAAACAAAAATTTTATCTAATTTTAATAAAAAAAGAGGATTTTTGAAAAATTTGTAGAATTAAGTATATATAAAGAAAATACACAATGAATTTAAACTTGAAGAAAGGAGGGGCAAAAAAGTGAAAGCGTTGTTGTTTGGAGAAATTCTCTGGGATATTATAGATAGTAAACCTTATATTGGCGGTGCCCCCTTTAATCTTGCTGCCCATCTGTCAAAAATGGGACTTAAATCAACACTTATTTCTTCTGTGGGTAAAGATGCTCTGGGCAGAAAAGCCCTAAAAGAAGCAGAAAAAAGAGGTATTAACTCTTCCTTTATCCGGATCCATCCCCATTTGCCTACTGGGATTGTGGAGGTAAGCCTGGATGAAAGAGGTCATCCTACTTATCAAATAAAAGAAAATGTTGCCTGGGATAATATTACTTTAGATCAAGATTTAGCCGATAGTTCAGCCAAAAATAAATGGGAGGTATTTTGTTTTGGGACTCTCGCTCAACGGACCAAAGAAAACCGGGAAGTGCTCAACCAAATCATCTCTCAAGTACACCCTCATCAGGTATTTTACGATGTAAATTTGAGACAAAATTATTATGAAAAGGAATGGATTGAAAAATCCTTATGCCAGAGCTCAATAGTAAAACTGAACGATAGAGAGGCTCTAATTATTTCTGAACTCCTCTTCGGACAAACGTTAAAACAAGAAAAATTTGCTGAATTTATTTGCCAGGAATATGACCTTTCTATTGTCTGTATTACTCATGGAAAGAATGGCTCATCTGTTTATCGTAATGGCAAACTGGAAAAGGTAGCAGGTATAAATGGGCCGGTAGCTGATACCGTAGGAGGCGGAGACAGCTATAGTGCAGGTTTTTTGTTTTCTTATTTATGCGGGACCAGTATGTATGAGGCGGCAGAGTTTGCGGAAATAGTAGGTAATTTTGTGGTTTCCCAATCCGGCGCAGTACCCAAATATCCCAAATGGCTGGAAAAGGAAATAGAAAATTTAAAATATAAGGTAAAAGCCTGACAGGGGAGGGAACATGACAGACCACTGTCTCCTGTCATAAAAAAGGAGGATAAAATTATGAAATTGGAAAGTCTTGAATTTGAAAACAATGGATTTATTCCGGAAAAATTTACCTGTGAGGGCAATGACATTAATCCTGGTTTAATTATTGAGGAGATACCTGAAGAGACCAAGAGATTAGCACTGATTATGGATGATCCCGATGCACCGATGGGGACCTGGGTACATTGGGTGGTATTTAATATCCACGTTACCGATGTTATAGAGGAAAATACTGTACCGGGCACCCAAGGAACTAATGATTTTAGAAAATTAGAATATGGAGGTCCTTGTCCTCCCTCGGGTACTCACCGCTATTTCTTTAAATTATATGCTCTCGATGAAAAACTTCATATAGAAGAGGGTTGCAAGAAGAAGGAATTGGAAGAAGCCATGGAAGGACACATTTTAGCTACAGCAGAATTAATTGGCCTATACCAGAGAGCGAAAAATAAAGAATAAAGGGAGTTGGAGATGAATAAAATAATAAAAATTATAATATTTTTGGGGTTGATTTTGTTTATTGGTGCAAATATCTATGCCACCGAAATTGAAGTGAAATCAGAGATTAGTGAAATTTGCGTCTATACTGACTCTGCTTTGATAAATAGGGTTTCCCATCTTGAACCTGATAAGGGAACTTATACGGCAATTTTCTCAAATATCATTCCCGAAGTTGACGAGAATTCTTTAAGGGTTTCTGCAGAAGGAACAGCGATAATTAAACTTTTTGGAGCACAGGTTAAAAGAGAATATTTAGAAGAAGTACCTTCTGAAAGAATTAAGCAATTAAAAGAGGAAATTCAGAAATTAGAAGATGAGATAACCCGAATGCAAAACTTAAAAACCATACTTACAGAGAAGAAGAAATTTCTAAACTCAATAACTCTATTTTCCAATACACAAATTCCTCAGGATTTGATTACCAGTATGCCGCAAATAAGTGATTTAGAGAATATTCTTATTTTTTTAGATACGGAATTAAAAGATATCTATGCTCAGGCTTTAGATTGTGAACTTGAAATTAGGGGTCTAAGAAATAAAGTAGAAACCCTAAAAAGAGAATTATCCCAGATATCCGGAGTACAAAGGAAACTAAAAAGATCAATTATAGTAGAGCTGGAAGTGTTAAAAGAGGGGACCACAGATTTGAAAATTTCTTATCTGGCAAGAGGTGCTTCCTGGAATCCGATATATGATGCCCGGGCAAATTTTGAGAAATCCGAAGTCGAATTAATTTCTTACGGAGTAATTAAACAGGTTACCGGTGAAGATTGGTTAGAAGTAGATTGCACTTTATCAACAGCTAAGCCAAGAATTGGGGGAAGCATGCCTTATGTAGCTTCCTGGTTTTTAAGACCGTATCAACGCGAAGTTTTAACAGATAAAGTATCAGCACCATTAGCAACTGCTTATCAAACCGAAGCATTTAGAAAAGAAGCGGGAGCTTTAGAAGAAGCGGCAGAACCAGAGATGAAATATGCCACTGCCGAAGAGAAAGGCATTGCTATAATCTACAAGCTTCCTTCCAAGATAAGTGTGAAATCTGATAAATCGGAACATAAATTTCCCGTTTCTTCGCAAATTTTATTAGCCGAATTTGAGTATTCAAGCTACCCCCGGGTTAGTCCATTTGCTTATCTTGGTTCCCGTGTTACCAACAGCAAAGGCCTTCAATTACTCGCTGGCCGGGTAAATATATTCTTAGAAGGAGATTTTGTGGGATTTTCCGGTATTGGAAATATTGCACCCAGCGAGGAGTTTGATCTGTATTTAGGCATCGATGAGAATGTTAAGGTAAAAAGAGAACTTTTAGAAAAGAAAGTTGATGAAACCCTGATAGCCGGAATCCCCTCACGAACCAAGAAAACGACTTTTAAATATAAACTTGCTGTAGAGAATTATAAGTCTAAAAAGATCAAAGTAAAACTATTTGAAGCTATACCGGTTTCCGAAGACGACCGCATTAAAATTAAGATAGATGAAATAAGTCTTGAGCCGGACAAAGAAGACTGGGAAGACCGGAAGGGAATTTGGTTATGGGAGTTGGAATTAGATACTCAGCAAAAACAGGAAATATTTTATACCTTTACCGTTGAACATCCCCGGGATATGCTGATAGAAGGACTGTAAAGAGAAGTGATATTAATAAATTTGTTTTGAGTAGAACTTACAGTTTGACTGAAAATAAGAGGAGGTGTTAAATAATGGGAGCAAGTAAAAAAACAATAATAGTGATTTTAATTGTGAGTTTAATATTATTTCTCAGCAGCCCTTGTCTGGCTGGAATGACTGTACAGGAAGTGATTAGCAATATGCAAAAAGCTTATGAAAAACAGATGAAAGGGGTTAATGATTTTACTGTAATTCATCGGAGTACCGGCGGAATGGCTGCTTTAGCTGGTGACACT
>JAUVOA010000134.1 GCA_030599445.1 Atribacterota bacterium
ACATATGATTGGAAAATCAGCTTATAAAAAATTGGAAGAAAGATTAAACAGATTCCCTCAGGGCGCTCCCCCTTCTGAGACCTTATACAAAGTATTGAGTATCCTTTTCAATGAAAAGGAAGCAGAACTGGTCTCTCAACTTCCGATAAAACCTTTCACTATTAACACAGCAAGTCGAATATGGAAATTAAACACAGTCAATACCGAAAAAGTATTGGATGAATTAGCCGGCAGAGCAATCCTCCTTGATTCCGAACACAATGGAATAAAAAAATATGTTCTCCCGCCGCCAATGGCAGGATTCTTTGAATTCTCCCTTATGAGAACAAGACAGGATCTGGATCAAAAGCTTCTTTCGGAACTCTTTCATCAGTACTTAAACATTGAAGAGGATTTTATTAAGGATTTATTTCTAGATGGTGAGATAAAAATGGGAAGAACTTTTGTGCGAGAGGAAATCCTCTCCAATGACAACCTTGTCTCCATCCTGGACTATGAGAAGGCAAGCCATATTATAAAAACCGCAACACATATTGGAATCAGCATGTGCTATTGCCGTCATAAAATGGAGCATTTGGGAATGGCATGTGATGCTCCCATGGATATCTGTATGACTTTCAACAATGTCGCCAAATCCCTGACAAGACACAATTATGCCCGGAAAGTAGAAGTCTCGGAATGTATGGAGCTGTTACATAAAGCCTATGAATATAATCTTGTCCAGTGCGGGGAAAATGTCAGAAATAATGTCAGTTTTATATGCAACTGCTGTGGTTGTTGCTGCGAATTCCTGGTAGCAGCAAAAAGATTCGGAATACCCCATTCGGTCCAGACTACTTCATTTATTCCAAAAATTGATGAAGATAAATGCACCGGTTGTGGAAAATGTGTCAAAGCATGTCCTGTTTCTGCTATAGAGTGGATTTCGAATGATGATGGAACAAACAGCAAACCTAAAAAAGTCAAAATAAATGAAGAAATATGTCTGGGATGCGGGATCTGTGTTAGGACATGTTCCAATAAAAACATTACACTTGAAAGGCGTAAGGAGCAAATCATAACACCGGTCAATTCCGTCCACCGAATTGTCTTGATGGCGATAGAAAAAGGGAAACTGCCGAAATTAATATTTGACAATCAAGCCTTTGGCAGCCACAGAGTGATGGCGGCCATTCTTGCAGTCATTCTGAAACTATCTCCTGTAAAACAAATGATGGCCAGCAAACAAATGAAATCAATATACCTTGAAAAACTTTTTAAGAGAATAAAATAACATTCAAATAAATATTACTTCGCTTCAGCTCTTACCAAATCTTTTTCTTTAACTAAAATGTTAATATTTTCCAATCTTTTTTAATTTCTATTACATCCTCGTCATTATATTTAGACTGCTCTATAATCACAGTTGTTTCGTCCTTATCGATTATATTCGCAAACGCATTTACAAAAGGTTTCTTTGATTTAATTATTGCAAAGGTTTTCCCCAGACATATACCTTGCTATTTTTGAAATAATTTTCTAAATCCATAATAAAATCAGAAGTCCCTTTTAAATTGAAAGCATTTTTTATTTTTAAATTATGGTCTCCGCTTTCTTTTTGCATATTGTTCTACTTAACATAATTCTATGCCAAATGTAAAGCCCTATTATTCCTGACCCAACAGTTTGAGTGAATATATCTCTTTATATTTATCTGAGTTTTTTTCAATGAAGTCCCAAATATCATCTGGGGTTGCCATGCCTACCTCAACAGCAAAATCCTTACCAACCTTCGCAAAAGCATCAGCCACAACCCATGAACATATCGGGTATTTATTACCAGGAATCATTCGTCTGAAGAAATATACTCCCAAAAATAGCCAGTCTAATAAATGAGCGACAATCATACAATAGCCATATTTCTTGCCAACATGTTTTTCTGCTTCAGCAATGATATCTTTGATTTGTTCTGCTGTGAGATTGGTAGCGCGATAGACAGCTACTAAATCTTTTTTAGGTGGACCATATTGAAACCAAAGTGTATGGCGCATTACCTTACTTAGTGCCTCTACTCCTATAGCAGTTTTAATATCACCTCTTTGAACAACTATGCCAACGTGATTGACCTTGGTTCGTTTTTCGCCTATGGATCTGGTGATACAGCGAATTGCCTTACTTATAAAACTACAACCTCGCGTAAGGAAGATATCTCCTGGTTCAAGTAAGATGCCCATAGAATCACCTCAATTCTGTTGCTACTCAACATTATTTTTATTCAAAGATCCAGAGGGCTTCACAAGTTCACAAAATCTAAAGCTAAAACGGAAAATGTGAAGTGGTGAAGCCTGACCCCGGATTCTTCTACCGGATTCTTCTATACTTTGCCATTCTTGAAATAATTTTCTAAATCCATAATAAACTTGAAAACCTCATAAATTAAATAATTAATCCTTACCTTCATAAACTTTCAGTAATTCAACTTCACTCTTCGGTGAAATAATATGTACATAATTTCTAATATCTTGAAGGTGTTGAAGTACTTTAGATTTTTTAATTCCCGGTGGCGCGTATACCACGAATAAAACATTCCGAGTATCAGGTTTTATCTGTGTACGTTTATCCGGTCCGTATATAATACTTGAGGTTATCCCTTGTAAATCAGATACCATCATATCATTATGAATTAGGTCTTTTCCCTGGCCACTTAGTTGAATATATTTTTCTCTACCGCTTGCAACATCAAGTTTAATGGGCAAATCTATTGCGTCTAAATCATGTCCTGCGGTCAGTAAAAGATTCTTTATTTCAGCCATAAACATTGCCTCAACCAATGAGGCAACTTTGGGAATTGATTTATTCTTAAAAACAATTGACTCCAATTGTAATAATACGTGGTATGTTTTCTTAAATCTTTTGTAATAATCACTATAAGTTTTAATCGGTTCCATATTTTTTAAATAAGCTTTATCTAACCCAGCATATTTTTCTCTCAAATTATTTTCAAGCTCGAGTTTGCATCTATCAAGTTCTTCATGTTGATTGGGATTGCATACATGCCTTATAGCCAGTATACCCAATAATGCTTCTGGATAAACTTTTTTTATTTCATCTGATATGAGTAACAATTCTAAATCCCCTTCATGAAAAATTTGCTATCTGGAATTCCCGGAGTCAGGCTTCACGCACGGCAAATCAACCATAAGCCAGTCAATAGGGCTATCAGACTACCGAAGCCATAATATCCGCTGACCCCCAATCAGCGACCATCCCCACGCCGCTGATGATAACCACATGTTGCGCAAGTCTACACTCATAGACACCCTCGGCACGTCGCAGCCGCCAACCCCAGACGATATTCAAAACAGCTGAGGCTAATACAATAAGTCCGCAAACCAGCCCCATAATGGGCGGGACCGAGTGCCAAGACGGTACAGGCGCCAATTCCCCCTCGGGCGAAAAGAAAAGTGTTACATCTTGCACCCCGCCATAGATCATCAGTAGCCCACCCAGAAGAAACACAACCAACCAAGCCCAACGATGAAACCCTTGTTTTTTCATAATCTTTTTCATTCTTAATTCTCCATATTTATAAATGCGTTTGGGGTCTTTATTGCTGACAAACTATATTTAATTTTCTACATTGTCAATAGAGCCATCTCTATGACATTCATATTATCATATATCTAATTATTATAAAAATAAAGCCAATTTTTTAAATAAAGTGATAATAACGATTTCTCTTATTATCACTTTATTCGTAAAATAATAATAAACCTAATATAGTCAAATCCCACGTATGGAATATGGACAAAAGTGCGAAATCTGACCCCATTTTCTTGTTCATAAAACCCTTATAAAATAAGGCTTTTCACCCACACCTAATATAAGCCATTTTAAGCGCCTATTTTAAAAAATATGACCAATCACCTTACCCAACCTCAAGAAACGCTGCTACGACAATATTTCTCTGAAAGCCTTATTTTACAAGGCTTCCAGACTGCTAAAAATAGAGATTTTAGCCCTTTTTTACCTTATTTTCTCCATATTTTAGATCCATTATCACCATCCCATATAACAAAAAAGCGCAGAAACCCTTATATTTACTGCGTTTTAAAGACTTACCATTTTCCCCTACAAAAACTGATAATCCTCTAATTCTATATATCCCTTACTTGGCTAGATAAACTTTACTATTCATCTATTTTTTTCCTTTTTAGTCACAAAACCGTCTCCTATCGGGTCCAGGAAAGCCTTGTAAAATAAGGGTTTCAATGGTAGGCTGCGAATTTTTGATTATAAGCGCCTATTTTGCCTCAACCTATGGTTTTACCCTCAGAAAATAGGCTAAAAAAAATGTTGTAATTGCTGTTTTTTCAAAAATTGAGGCGCGTTTAAAGGCACTCTACGTGCGTTAAAAGGGCATTCCTGTAGGGGGTTTAAAACCCTTGTGAATAAAGGGTTTTAGAAAGTAAAAATTTTCTATATCATCAACCGGATACCTGATTTAGATCCAATTACAGAATCGATTCTGATTTATGCGCTGCTTTTACATTCTCAAGAGAACCATCCCTATGACATTATATTACATTTGGAAATCTTTAAATAATCATATATAATTAAATTCAAATTATTCAATAAAAAACTAAATTGGAATTTTTTGTTTGCAATAGGGTTAATTTAAAAAATAAGTAGAAGGAAGAAGAAATGAAAAAAGGGCAAACAAAAAAAATGAAAAAATGGGAATTATATTTTTATATTATTATAGGCATAATATTAGTAATAGAAATATTTATAATTTTAAGAAGACAAGGTTGGTTACCCCTTTGGATAGATAACTTACCCTCACCTCTCATTGCTCAGATGGAACCAGCGGTTAGGGAGAAAAGGGCAAATTTTAAGATTATAAATGCTCACGAGCATATTCAATCTTTGGATAATATTCCTCTAATTCTAAAATAC
>JAUVOA010000188.1 GCA_030599445.1 Atribacterota bacterium
ACTAATTATAGTAATAGTATCGAGTATCGAGTATCGCGTGAAGAAAAAGAACTAGAGAAAGAAAGAAGATAAGAAAACAAAAGCAATAAATATTCTTTTCTTTATCTAACTACCCCACTAAATTTTACGTTAACATAGTAAAAATATTGCGTATAGTGTATCATGTATCGAGTATCGCGTGAAGAAAATTGGGATTCAGAGTTGGGGGGGGCACGATGCATCGTGCCCACAGGTGATAGAGAAAAAAGAAAAAAAGTCTTCACTAACATAGTGAAAATATGTAAGAAGTAAGAAAATAATAATAATAAAAGGAGAGCAATTTATTGAAATATTATTCAAAGAAGAAAAAGAACGGTAAGATAAGGAAATTTTTGTTATATTTAATAATAATAATTGTTGTATTGAGTTTAGTTGATGCCGTAGATTTATATAAGAATAGAAATAAAATACTCCCCGGAGTATCTGCTTTTGGTGTTGAATTGGAAGGGCTAAAGAAAGAAGAGACCCGAGAGATTCTTCAACCCATTGCTTCAAAAATGGTTGATTCCCCCCGAATATTAGTATTTGAAGATAAAGAAATAAAATTTATCCCCCATACTGAGTTGGACGCTTTTATTGATTTAAATCGGGTAGTCGAAGAAACTTACGCTATTGCCCGTACCGGAAATGTCTTCAAGAGAATAAAGGACAGAATTGTAGTTTGGAGACAAGGATACGAAGTACCATTCCAGGCTGAATTCAATCTGCAGAAGTTTGAGGATTTTCAAAATAGAATAAGCTCCCTGATAAACCGTATACCTCGGGATGCTTATGTAGAAGGTAATAGAATTATTGAAAGCAGGATAGGGGTAAAACTCGATTTAGAAAAATTCAAGGAAGAAATTACTGAATCACTAAAAAATTTAGACGAAGAAAAATATATTTTTGATCTACCGGTGATTACTATTGACCCCAAAATTACTACTCAAAATATTTTAAAAGAATTATCTATTGGTGGGGAATTGGGGACATATTCCACCTCATTAGAAAACAAAGAAGAAAACACTATATTCAATATAAAATTTTCATCTGAAGTGATAAACGGTATATTAGTAAAACCACAAGAAATTTTTTCTTTTAATAAATATGTTGGGCCTGCTGAAAAAGCAGACGGGTATAAGGAAAGCACTATTATTGCTAATGGTATATTTGTAAATGGTTATGGAGGCGGTATTTGTCAGGTATCAAGCACTTTATATAATGCGATTCTTTTGGCAAATCTACCAATTGTAGAGAGGTATAATCATTCAGTATACGGAGAGGCAACCAAATATGTTCCCCTGGGACAGGATGCGGCTATATTTTACGGATTTAAGGATCTAAGATTTAAAAACAATTCGGATCATGCGATAGTAATTTTTTCGAAAGTTTTTAGAGATACCCTACAGGTTAGTATCTTTGGCGGGGATCAAGATAAAGCAGAAGTGGAAATTATTAGCAAAGATAAAAAGGTAATTGACTATCAGATAATTAGAGAGAAAAATTCTAAGTTAGAAGCTGGCCAGGAGATAGTTGTCCAAGAAGGGGTGCCGGGTTATCAGATAAAAACTTACCGTATTGTTAGGAAAGACGGAGAAGAAAAGATAGAGTTTTTAGCGGAAGATACTTACAAGAGTGTGCCGATGATTATTAAAGAGAATTAGTATATCGTACCGCGTATCGCGTGAAGAAAAGGAGCCAGAAGCCAGGAATCCTATGTAGGGGCGTATTGCATACGCCCTTTCAGTGAATTGCGAATAATTACCCGTTTTCACGAGGGCAGTCCCGTCTGTCTTTGAATTAAAGTAGGGGTTCGATTTTTCGAATCCGCTCTTAAAATTACTAAAATAAAACGGGGTGGATGAATCCGCCCCCCTACAGGAAATACAAAAAATGACAAAGAACCGTCCCCTGGTGCATTTTTTTAAATTAATATTCATTGTATCGATATTATTACTCTTTTGTTTTCCTCAAACTACTTTACTGCAAACAACTTCTGTCGAATATATCTGTGCCGGAACAGATTATGAAACACCTGTCTATATAATTAAGACTAATTATAAAGAACCGACGATAATGATTGTAGCCGGAACACATGGAAATGAAAAAGCCGGTATCAAAGCTGCCGAATATTTAAAAGACAATCTACGTATTGAAAGAGGAACTTTGATAATTATTCCGAAAGCAAATATTTTAGCCTGCGAAGAAAACGTAAGGTGTTTCCCCCCGGAAATTAATTTGAACAGAGTTTACCCCGGGAATCCCCAGGGAAATTCTGTAGAAAAATTATCTTATGAAATATTTAGCTTGATGAAAAAATATGATATCGCTCTATTAGTTGATTTACACGAGTCGATAGAATTTTATAGGAAGAACCCAAAAAATTACGGTCAGACCGTGGTTATAGATTCTAGTGATGATTATTTATTTAAGTTGAGCTCCTTTCTTGTTGAGGAGATGAACAAGAGTATTATCGAAGATGGCAATAAATATCAGGTTTTAGGGAAACCAGTCAAAGGCAGTACCGCTTATAGTGCTCATCATCAGCTTGGCATTCCCGCTTTAACTTTTGAAACATGCAGAAAATTACCCTTATCCTTCCGAATAGAAGAACAAATTAAGTTTGTAAAGATAATATTATCTAAATGGAATATGCTTGCAGTCCAGAGGTAATCCTGAACTCGATGAGGAATCTACATTTTATGGAAATGACAGATATAGGGGTATAATCTTGTGTTTGCCCGTAATGAAAAATGTGTTGTAGGAGCACAATGAATTGTGCCCCTACAAATTGGGAAAGACAGGTTCTCAATACCCGTTTTCACCGAGTATGCCATCATGAAAAAGGGGCTAAAATTTAGCCCCTTTTATTTATTTTCATTTTTTCTTTAATTAATTGTGAGAATTAATCTTTAATCGTTCTTGGAAGTGTCACTATCTTCTTCGGTTTCTGTTGCCTCTTCTGCAACTGTCTCTTCCGAAGTTACTTGCTCCGAAGATTCTGATGGTTGGCTCTCTTCTGCAGAAGATTTTAACGATTCAATTTCGGCGTCAAAATCATAATTGAAAACAATAACAGCTTCTTCTCTTAATTTTGAAGTAAGTGCTGATATTGCTTCGTTTTCTCTTTGGTATTTCAGAGTATTGCTAATTCGTTCTTTCGCTTCTTCAAAGGTAGGAGAATATTCTTCTTTTTTCTCTTCGCATTTAATAATATGGTATCCAAACTGTGATTGCACTACTCCGCTAATTTCACCCGGTTCCAAAGAGAAAGCAGCATCTTCAAATTCTTTCACCATCTGGCCTCTAGTGAAAAATCCCAGGTCTCCGCCGCTTGGGGCAGAGGGTCCTATAGATTTTTCTTTAGCCAATTCAGCAAAATCAGTAAGACCTTCTTTGAGTTGTAGAAGAAGATTATTTGCCTCTTCTTCAGTTTCAACCAATATATGGCGGGCGTGAACTTGCACGGGTTCAAGGAAACTTTCCTTATTTTCATTGTAATATTCTAATAATTCCTCATCGCTGATGCTTACCTGGTTACTGGTTCCTTCTAAAATAGAATTTATCATTAATTGTCTTTTTAAATCCTCTTTTAGTCGAACGAGGGTAATATTATTTGCTTTTAGGGCTTCATTGAATTCTTCAGGAGAAGAGAAATTATCTTTTATTTTGTCAATTTCTAAATTAATTTCATCATCGGAAATCTTAACCTTCTCTTTTTGAGCTTGCTGATAAAAAAGTTCATAGTCAATTAGTTGGTCTAATATATTTTTTTTAAAAGACACAATGGCAGATTGGTCTAAGCTGGAAAGGACAGCATCATCGTATCGAGAGATGGCGTTTAAAAAAGCGTTTTGCAGCTGGTCAGAGGTAATACCTGATTCATTTACTTCAGCAATATAGTATGTTCTTTTCCCATCGCCGGAGGACCTGTATCGGCCTAAGCCATAAAAAATAGATATGCCAAAAA
>JAUVOA010000167.1 GCA_030599445.1 Atribacterota bacterium
CAAGAGCTATTTTTTCCAATTCATAAATATTACGTCCCGCAGCATATCCAGCACCAACTATGGCTCCAAAACTTGTTCCCACAACAAGATCTATATCTATGTCTGCTTCGTATAAAGCCTTAAGTACTCCTAAATGAGCGTATCCACGAGCTCCTCCGCTCCCCAGGACAAGTCCGATTTTGGTGGCTTTAGTATGCTGCAACTATTTTCTCCTTTAATATATTTCTTTCATATAAGAATTTACTGTGTCTTCAAGAATTTTCTTATTTAGTTTAATTTTTTTTGAACAAGAAATTGGCTTTCCAATTTTTACTTCAATTTTATTTAATTTAGGAAATTTTGCTCCAAGTGGTAATACCTTATTAGCTCCCTTGATTGCCATAGGAATAATTTGGACATCTGCTTTTATTGCAAGATATGCAGCCCCGGCTTTGGCTGAAAAACTATCTTTTCCATTAGTAATTCTTCCCTCGGGAAAAATTCCCAAAACGCCGCCTGCCTGCAAGACTTTCATGGCTTCTTTTATTAGTTTAATATCACTGCCTTTGCCTTGAACAGGAATAGCCCCAACCCCTCGTAGGATATTACCAACAAGAGGCATTTTAAAAAGATAGGCAGCAGACATAAAGGTTATTTTAGGTTTAACAAACGATACAAGGACAAATGCATCTAATAAACTTGAATGGTTTGCCACAATAACAAATGAACCGGTCTTCGGTATATTTTCGCTATCGATTATTTTAAGCCTAAAAATTAATTTAAAAATAATCAAGCTGAAATTTTTTATAATAATATATAACAAAATATTAACCCTCAAATGATACCAAAATTCCCGTAAACCCCAAATTCCCCAAAAATTATTTATACGCGTATTTTAGTTTATGCTTAAAAGAATCTGGTGTATGGCATAAATTTATGGGGATTCCTTTAAAAAAATTATCCACAGATTTTTTTACTTAATTTTCTTGAACAATTGGTCAATTTTACTCCCTAGCTCATCAATCTTTTTTTCTAAATTATCTACACTTTTTTTAGAAGCAAAATTCATCTTCTCTAAGCTTTTACCAATCTCTGGTTTAATCTTTTCTATTAATCTATCTTTTTCTTTTTCTGCCTTATCTAAAAGGTCAACTACAAACTCTTTGCTTTCACTCTGACTTAATTCACCTCTCTTGATTAGATCGTCAGCTATCTTATTGGCTTTTTCTTTGGTAAGAGAAAGCGTACCTATACCGGCAAGAAGCATTTTTTTGGTTAAATTTAGCATATCTTCACCCCCTTTTTTTAAAAGCTTTAAAGGAGAAAGGATTAAAGGAAGCATTGTTTTTTTAGTCCTTTCTTGTTCGACAATAATCTGAGCCAGTACTAAAGAAGTTACATCCTCTTTAGTCTTATTATCTATCACCTTCAGATCAACTTCCTCTCGAATCAATCTGGAAATCTCAGAGAGGTTAACATATTTTTTTTCTTCAGTATTATATAGCTTACGATTTGCATATTTTTTAATAATATATTCAGCCATAAATATAACACCTCCTTTTATTTATAATATAACGCAATGCGTTACAATACAAATATAACACACTGCGTTATTTTTGTCAAGCCCCCTGGAATTTCTTTCTGCTGCTCTTGCTGCTACTGTAATATATTAAAATTGTCATTGCGAGGAGCAAGGCGACGAAGCAATCTCGTGCCTCCTATTTACTTGTTATTCCCCCCAAAAAAGGGGAAGAGGAAAATATATTTTGATAAATTTGTATTAAAATACTTTCAATAAAAAGGATTTTTTGATTTAAATAGCGAATTATGGTTATATAACAGTAAGGAAATTGGAGTTAGATAAATAAATGAAAAATATCAAAATAGAAAAAAATCCGGAGTTAGAAAATTTAATAGCTAAATGCAAAAAGAAGGGATTAAAATTTGGTCTAGCCCTGGGGAGTGGTTCAGCCCGGGGAATGGCCCATATCGGAGTTATTCAAATCCTGGAAGCCTATCATATCCCTATTGATATGATTGCCGGCACCAGTATTGGTGCTGTAGTAGGTTCAGTATATGCTACCGGCGCCTCTGTAGGAAAGATGAAAGAAAGTGCCTTAGCTATGAAACACAAAAAAACTTTCGGCCTTTTTGACCCCACTCTCCCTCGCTCAGGCCTGATAAGTGGTAACCGGGCAGAAAAAATTCTAAATAGCATTGCTTTACAGGATAAAACTTTCGATGATTTGAAGATTCCTTTTGCTGCGGTAGCCACTGATATAAAGACCGGGGCAAAAGTAATTTTAAATCAGGGGAGTGTGATAAAGGCAGTAAGAGCCAGTTTTTCTATCCCGGGAATCTTCACTCCGGTAAAGTATCAGGATTATTACCTGGTAGATGGGGGAGTAGTAGACCCGGTCCCGGTGGATGTAGTCCAGAAGATGGGAGCAAATATTATCATTGCTGTCAGTCTTACTGAAAAAAGTCCAAAACCAGTAGTTATGATAGTAAATGGAGAAACCGGTGATTTAAAAGAAGTGGAAGACACCTTTACTTTTAAGATAAATATAAAAGAAATTCCCAAATTCAAAACAGTAGAAAAAATTACTTCTTTGGTAGAAAAAGAGGTAACCTCTTTGGGTAAAAAGATAAAAAGGGTTAAGAAGAAGTTAGAAGGTCCACATATTATTGAAGTAATTAGTAAATCTGTGGATATTATGGAAAAGGAGATTACTTACCGAGGATTGGATAAAGCAGATGTAGTCATAGTCCCCTTTGGAATTAAAGGTATCAATATCTTAGATTTTGGTAAAGCAGAATCAGTCATTAAAGGTGGTATGATGGCCGCCCTGCTTAAAATGCCTGAGATTAAAGAAGTTATAAGAGCAAAGCTAAAATAAAAAGGATGGAAAAAGATGGTTTTTACAAAACTAAAGAAAAGATATAAAAATCTTAACAGGCTTCGACAAATAGTCAATATTTTAATAAAATACGGGTTCAATTATTTTGTAAAACAGTTGGGATTAACTAACCTGGTTTCTAAGAGCGGAAAAATTCTTAAACTAAAGCCTTCCGAAATTGCCCGGTTACCCCTCCCTGTAAGAGTCCGTCTTGCACTTGAAGAATTAGGTCCCACCTTTGTTAAATTAGGCCAAATTTTAAGCACCAGGCCCGATTTAATTCCTCCAGATTATATTAAAGAATTACAAAAGCTCCAGGATAAAGTTCCTCCCTTTGCTTATGACCAGGTTGAACAAATAATAAAAAGAGAACTGGGAGCTGATATTCCAAAAATATTTAAATCATTCGAGCAGAAACCTTTCGCTGCTGCCTCTTTAGGTCAGGTTCACCAAGCTATATTAGAAGATGGGAATAAAGCGGTAGTGAAGGTTCAACGCCCAGATATTGAAAAAGTAATTGAAACTGATTTAGATATACTCTTCCACTTGGCTCGCCTTACCGAAAAACATATTCCGGCTAGCAGACTATACGACCCGGTGGGAATAGTTGAGGAATTTACCAAAGCAATAAGATCGGAATTAGATTATGGGACTGAGGGAAGGAATGCAGAAAGATTCAAGAAAAATTTTGAAGGCGACGAAATAATTTATACCCCAAAAATATACTGGGAATTCAGTAGTAAACGCATCTTAACTATGGAACTTATCCAAGGGATAAAGATAAATGCTATCGAAGAATTAGATGAAACCGGATATAATCGAAAGAAGATAGCTGAAAATGTTGCTAAGGCTTTTATGAAACAGATATTAATCGATGGATTTTTCCATGCCGACCCTCATCCTGGGAATATGTTAGTTATGAAAGATGGAATTATTGGGTTTATGGATTTTGGGATGATGGGACGATTGGATGAAGAAATAAGGGAAAAAGGGATAGATTTATTTATAGCCGTATTAGAACGTAATCCTAATAAAATTATAAATGAAATGTTAAATTTAGGGATTACTTCCCAAGAAGAAATCGATACCCGTTCTTTAAAGATAGATATTAAAGAAATGTTAGAGCAATATTATGATAAACCATTAAAAGAAATTAAATTAGGTGAATTAATTAGTCAATTAGTGGAAATTTCTATAAAATATCATATAAAAATGCCTGCTGAGTTTGCCTTACTCGGCAAATCACTAATTACCGTTGAAGGTATCGGATCAGAACTTGACCCGGACTTCAATCTCGCTGAAATAGCTAAACCCTATGCTAAAGATATTATTCTGGAGAGAAAAAGTCCTCAACGCCTTATGGTGAAATTACTAAACGATCTTTCTGAACTTTATAATTTAATAATTTTAATTCCCAGACAACTAAGTAAGACCTTAAAGAAAATGGAAAAAGGTGTCTTTAAATTGGAATTTCAACATCGGGGATTGGAAAATTTAATTAATGCCTTAGATA
>JAUVOA010000020.1 GCA_030599445.1 Atribacterota bacterium
AGCCAGGAATCATAACGAGCTACCGGATTCCAATCCTTATCAATCATTCCAATTCCTGACATCTGACCATCTATTGTTATAGCAGCCACTTCTTCCGGTCTTATATCTGCTTTTTCCATTACTCGACGGATAGTTTTTACTGCTGAATTGTAAAAACCTTCGGGTTCCTGCTCAACCCAGCCAGGCTTTGGATAATAGAGCGAAGACTCTTCGTAGGCCTGAGCTAATAGAACTCCTTCTGTGTCAAAAAGACCTGATTTTGTTCCTGCAGTCCCTATATCTACACCAATTAGATAGTCTGCCATATAGTCAACCTCCCTAAAAAATTGACTTTCTTAGCTATTTTGCGGTATAACCACCATCAATAGAAAAGATAGAACCTGTTGCGTATCCTAAATCATTGGAAGCCATGGCCAAAATAGCTGCTGCTATCTCTTCTGGTCTTCCTAATCTGTTTAAAGGTCGGCATTCTTCAAGTTTACGTCTTTCCTTTTCCGGATCTTTAGATTTTTTTAAAGCATTTTTAACTAATGGAGTTTCTGTTGTTCCCGGACATACTGCATTAACCCGCACACCTTTCCTGGCGAGGTCTACAGCCATACTTTTAGTCAGGGAAATAGCTCCTGCTTTAGAAACATTATAAGCCACCTGACCAGCAATACCTACAAGACCAGCCTCAGAAGCAACATTAATCACTACACCACCATTTCCCGCAAGCATAACGGGTATAACATAATGGGAGCAAAGATACATACCTTTTAGATTTACAGTTATCACTTTATCCCATTCTTCTTCTGGTGTTTCGATTACATCACCTTGGTAATAGATTCCAGCATTATTAACTAAAATATCTATCCCGCCAAATCTATTGGTGACTTCTTTAACCATATTCTTTACACTTTCGTTGTTGGCTACGTTTATTTCAATGAAAAAGGTATCCCCACCAATTAAAGAACTAGTCTGTTTGCCTTTTTTAATATCAATATCAGCTACAACGACTTTGGCATCTTTTTCTGCAAAAGCTATAGCTGTTGCTCTGCCAATTCCCACAGCAGCGCCAGTAACTATAACAATTTTATCTTTAAAATTCACGGTTTTACCTCCTTTAATACAAATCGTTTAAAATTTATATGTCCTCTTCCTACTGAACATCGATTACTATCTGCTATATGAACATTAATCAGGTTGTTACCGGTTATTTTAATAAGAGCTGCCTGATTACAGACAGCTCTTATTTGTTATGATGAGTTGTTTATGGCTCGTCCGGGAAATAGTATGCAGCAGCATTTTCTTTGGTTACCAGTTCTGCTGCTAGAATTATACGAGTTGGGAGCTTCTTCTGGTAAAAACCCTCATAAACTTTGCCGCGAGCACCAAGGACAGCTACTCCCACCACCGTGGCACATTGATCCGGAGGATAGGTTACATTAGCCTGTACCAATGGTTCGCTACCATCCATTATCATCTTAATAACATTTTTATCGCATGCACCGCCAAGGAAATACTTTATATCTTCCCTCCCGGATTCCTTGTATGCCTGCAAGGCACCAAGCATCATATCGTCATCAGCGGTATAAACAGCATCAATTTTTGTATATTTCTGAAGATAGTTTTCCATAATTGCCAAAGCTTTATCCTTTCTCCATTCACCAGGCTGTGAATCGAGAATTTTCATTCCGGGATATTGGGCGATAGTGGCTTTTATTGTTTCAGTCCTGGTAGTATTAATTGGACAGGGAATACCTTCAATGAGAACAATATCGCCTTTATAATTAAGCTGTTTTGCAAGCCACTCTGATCCCTTGCGTGTATACCCTTCATCATCGTTAGAGAGATAGACATCATACACTACTTTAGAAGTACCACGATCCATAACCACTACATAAATGCCTGCCTTGTAGGCTATTTCAATAACCGATGTCACCGATGCGTCGTAGGGCCAAACTATCAGAGCATCGATACCTTTCGTTATCAAGTCTTCAATGTCATTAGCCTGCTTAGTTACGTTTTCAGCATTAACATACAGGAATTCAATGGTTTTGTCTTTGGCTTGCCAGTCAGCCATACCCTTCTTAGCCCAGTAAATAGCGCGCGCCATATACCCGGCAGTCGCTGCAGGCATGGAGTAACCTATTTTCAGCGGCTTTTCGACTGCTGCAACTGTTAATGTGAGGGCTAGGGATAGAACTAAAACTAACAATAATAGCCATAATAATCTTTTTTTCATTTCGATCTCCTTTCTAACTTATTATATTTTTTGAATAATTCTTCATTTCAAAATCGTTCTGATTTTGCACCCTCACCTCCTCTATTGCTGGAAATTTCATTTTTATTTTGCACCCTCACCTCCTCTATTGCTAAGACTTCTGCCGTTGCAAATACACCGCGCCTATGATCACCAGGCCTTTTACGGTTCCCTGCAGATAGGGAGATATTCCTAGCATGTTAAGCATGTTGTTTATTATACCGAGGATTATTACTCCTACAATGGTACCCCATATGGCTCCTCTTCCGCCGGTAAATGGTGTTCCTCCAATAATAACCGCCGTTATAGCATCTAGTTCGAAACCCATACCTGTATTGGAAGTACTTACCGCATTGAATCGTGAGGTGAGCAATACGGCAGAAACACTTACGGTGAATCCACATAACACATAGCTTAGAAATTTTATACGATTCACATTGATGGCTGAAAATAATGCTACCAGGGGATTTGAACCTACAGCACAGAGATGTCGTCCATAACGGGTACTATTTAAAATAGTATTTAGTATCGCAGCAATAATCAGCATGACTAAGACAGGCACCGGTAGAAACCAGATCGAATTCATGCCGAATTCGCCGTAGTGGCCGCTCACCGACCGTATTTCACCCGCACTCGCCATATAGAGTGACAGAGAACGAAAGATTGCCATAGAACCGAGAGTGACGATGAAAGGCGCGATTCTTCCTCGGGTGATCAGAAAACCATTTAAGGCACCGGATAGGATGCCCATGATTAAAGCAGCTAGAATTGCACCTGAGATTGCGAGGTACTCGTTATTGAAAACCCCCATAAGGTAATTAAGCGTCAGTATTCCAACAGCACCAATGAAGGCCATCAAAGAACCGACGGAAAGATCGATGCCTCCGCTGGTAATAACGAAGGTCATTCCGAGGGCTATTATACCGACATAGGACACTTGTCTTAAGATATTAAGAAGGTTCTGTATACGAGTAAAATAAGGGCTTAATAGGGCTGAAATAATAAAAAGAACAGCCAACGCGATAAATACCGCGTATTTTTCATATTGAAATTTTTTAACTCTTGCAATAACTGCTTTGATCATACTTCTTTGGCTCCTTCCCGAACTCCTGTCGCTAAAAACATTATTTCTTCTTCTTTTATTTTTTCATCCGCAAGCGTGTTCATTATTTTTCCGTCTTTCATTACAATTACTCTGTGACACATACCAATTATCTCCTCCTGCTCTGAGGAAATAAAGATACAAGATAGTCCTTTCTTAGCCAGGGAGTTTATTAAGCTATAAATCTCCTGCTTGGCTGAGACATCAACCCCGCGGGTTGGTTCGTCAGCGATGAGTACAATTGGTCCCGGATCAATACTTTTAGCCAGGGAAACTTTCTGCTGATTACCGCCACTTAGGTATTCCAGCCTGGTATCAAGGTTTTCGGTCTTAATGTCGAATCGTTCTTTGTATTTAAGGGTTGATTCCTCTTCTTTTTTCTTATTGACATAGCCGAAGAAGTAATTGCAATAAGCATCGAGAGAAACGAGGGTAGTATTTTGGATTACGGTAAAGTTTGTCAAAATTCCGCATCCCTGCCTGTCTTCCGAGAGGTAACTGATTCCGTTTCTGACAGCGTCTTTTGGGGTCTTGATAGTTATTTCTTTTCCATGCATATACAACTTACCGACAGAATGTTTCCTTATTCCCAGGATTGTTTCAGCTACTTCTGAGCGTCCAGAACCTACCAGTCCGGCAAGACCGAGTATCTCCCCTTTTCTGATCTGGAAACTGATATTTTCTATTACCCCTGGGACCGTGAGACCTTTCGCTTCGAACACAACTTCATCCTCGGGTTGCTGTTTTTTTGGAAATACCTGGCTTAGTTCACGACCTACCATTCGCTGCGCCATTTTAAGGACGGAAATATTTTCAATCATCTCGGAACAGATTAGCTCACCGTCTCTTAAAACAATCACCCTGTCGCAAATCGCCTTTACCTCTTTCAGTTTATGTGAGATATAAATAATAGTGGTGCCTTGCTTTTTCAATCTTTGCATTAGTTTGAATAGTATTTTAATTTCGTATTGAGTAAGTACTGTGGTGGGTTCGTCCATTATGAGTAATTTAGCATCCACCGAAATCGCTTTACAGATTTCGACCATTTGCTTTTGGGCAGTACTTAAATTTTCAATTTGTTCATCAGGATTTATTTCAACTCCAAGTTCCCGAAGCAGTTCGTTGGTATGTGTCATCATCAGCTTCTTGTTAAGGAACCCGTTTTTCTTTCTTATTTCTGAGCCAAGAAAAATATTATCATAAACCGTGAGTTCTTTTATCAGGTTAAACTCCTGTGGAATTAAGCTTATACCGAGGTGTTTTGCATTCAGCGGATCTTTGATAATCACAGGCTTTTCTTCAAAAATTACTCTGCCTGAAGTTGCAGTATAAATACCGCTTAAGATTTTCATGAGCACCGATTTCCCTGCGCCGTTCTCACCAATAATGCCAAGGACCTCTCCCCGAATAATCTCAATATTAATATTTTTAAGGACCGGCACTGACGAAAATTCTTTGTTAATGTCTTGTGTTTTAAGTAATATATTATTCATTTTAATGATCAGCAACTCCTATTCTGACCTTAAGGTAAGGAAAAAGCTGTTAATAAACTACTTTTTCTTTTTTTCCAGATTTCGAAGACTTTAATATAGCATCACATATTACTACTGCCTTGTAACCATCTTCAAAGGTTGCCACCATAGGCTCAAGTTCTACATCATTTATAACCGCACTTACCATATGGTAAGCAGTGTGAACAAAAGTATCTTCCCATCCGATTATATGACCATGAGGCCACCAATTTTCATAATAAGGATGATATGATTCGGTAACATTTACACAGTGAAAGCCTCGCGTGTCAGCAGGTTCTTCCTCTTTCCAGAATACCCAGAGATTATTCATATTTTCAAGATCCCACCAAATACTGCCCTTTTCACCATTTATTTCAATACAGTTATAATTTTTTCTGCCGGGACAAAATCTTGATGCTTCAATGGTGCCAATTGCGCCATTTCTAAATTCGACTACTGATGCTACCGCATCGTCAACATCAACCTTTTCTTTCTTTTTTGTCGCTTCGTTATATCTTTCTTTAATGAATGTTGTCGTTACAGCCATTACTGATTTTACTTCATCGCATAAAAACCTGCCGAGATCAATTATATGCGATCCAAGATCACCTAAGGCACCACTGCCACAATCGGCTTTCCTCAATTTCCATATCATTGGAAAATCTGGGTCTACTATCCATTCCTGTAAATATCTGGCCCGAAAGTGGAAAAGTTTACCAAGCTTGCCATCCATAATTAAATTTTTAGCAAGGACGATAGCCGGAACCATCCGGTAATTATAGTCGCAAATATTCTTGACATTATATTTTTTTACCGCATCCCACATCTCTTTGGCTTCTTTTGCATTAAGAGCCATAGGTTTTTCACAAATAATATTTTTACCTGCTTTCGCAGCTTCTATAGATAGTTCAGCATGGAGAAAATTCGGTGTAACATTGTCGACAATTTTAATCCTCTCGTCATTTATTATTTTTTTCCATTCTGTTGTATATTCTAAAAATCCATATCTTTTTGCTGCTTCAGCAACACTTTCTTCCGGAATACCACAAATACTTATAAGTTTAGGAATAGCAGCAGGTGGCCAGAATATATAGGGCATCTTTTTCCATGCATTTGAATGAGCTTTCCCCATAAAGGCATGGCCAATCATACCAACTCCAATTTCAGGAATATCACCTATGGTCTTTTTTTCCGAAACCATTGTTACAAACCCGACCTTTTTTTCTTCCATTTTTTACCTCACATAATAATGAGAGATTTTTACGTACTTTTCTGTACATCCATATTTTAAGGCATAAGCTATTAAAATATTCATAATCTTTCTCTTTTATTAGTTATTTTTAAAAGGTTAAGTGATTAGCTGATTATATCAAGGTCAAAAACCTTAGCCATATATTTTAAATCTTCAGACTTATCTCCAACAACAATACAGTTATGATGAGAATAAAACAGATCCATTAACCTGTATCCGTCCTTTACCTTTATTACTGCTCCATTTCTGCAATCAGAGCCTGGATACTGAACATAATTTTCAAGTATTCCTTGAGCAACCATAAGTTTATCCAATTTTGGATGCAGTTTTGTGATAACAATATTTCCTGGTGGAAGTTTGGCATCTATTACAGTTGCATTTTCATCTACAATTGCAAGAATCTTTTTCCTCAAAGTCCATTCTGTAGCCATACACTTTGGAGTAAGCCCAAAATAACCGCAGTGTACTACAAGCAGATGATTTTCAGGTTCATCAATTTCAGGAAATTTTTCAATTCTTTCATGTTTTAAGGCTGCCATACCCATAAGAAATGGATAAATATTGCTCATAATTATATCCGCCCCAATAGATTTGTGAATCAGATACATTGTCATGAGTGCCATTGTATCAGCCTCACATGCCCATACCAGGTTTTTTTCTTCATACAATAGGCTCCATGCTAGGCACGGTGTTGTATCTGAGTAGAAAGATTCATTCAAACAGTTAATTCCTGCACCTTTTATATCCGGATCTTTTTCAACTTCCTCTTTTACGGCAAGATAAATTTTATAAGCGCTAAGAAGAGCATTATCTGAAACTCCCTCTTTAGGTATTTTCTTATGATTTGCCACTTCCGCTGCTAAGGAGTCGGAAATTTTCTTAGCTTTCTCTGAAAGTTCTTTAAAGCTCTTTTTTACTATTGATATCCCAAATTTCTCTTTAATGGATTTTTCACATCTTTCTTCCCACCAGTAGAAACGCTTAAAAATTTCAGCCTGCAAACCAACGCCCGGATTATCCTGAAAAACTAAAAATTTTGTTTTTTTCATATCTCTCTTTAACGCAAGGCTTTTGCAGATTTTTTTTGTAAGATCAAGATTATAGGGCGCAAAGACTTTCAATCCTTCTGCTTTTAAAAATGTTACAATTTCCCAGTCCCACACATTTACTGCACCAAAATCAGAAGTAGTAACCAGAAATGGCAGTTTTATTTTTTCCAGTAGATTTACTTGCTTGAAAGCATCTCCTATAAGCTGCGGGAATATAATAGCATCTGCATCTTTTACAGGTTTTCCTAGTTCAAGTGGCTCAATAATACAGGCTTCATCTTTAAGAAATTCCCGTATCATATCAAGGTGTGATTTGAATTCATCATCCATGCCGGATTTAAAATACAACGGTTGAAGCTTCGCTTTCATTTTAAACTCCTTGTCTCCAAAATTAGCTCAATACGATATAACTTGTCCTGGCCTCAGTAGGTAATACGTTCAAAATATTTTAAACCCATTATACTTTCTGCAGCATATTGATCGAAAATATTTCCTGAAACTCCTCCTTCAAGAGCAAGGTAAGGATCAGAAACTGGTGGTAACGGTTCTAAAGTCAATGCATATTGATAATTTATTTCCTTCAACGCTTTAATGAGCGCTTTAAAGTTTATATGTCCTCTTCCCACTGAACACCGATTACTATCTGCTATATGAACATTAATTAAGTTGTTTCCGGCTATTCTAATTGCTTCTGGTATATCTCGCTCCTCTATATTCATATGAAAAGTATCGGCCATAATTTTTACATGACTTGAATTTACCTCATGAGAATAGCACAAAGCATCTTGAACGCTGTTGACTAAATAGGTTTCATATCTGTTTATCGGCTCTATTGCCAACAAAATATCTTTTTTCTCCGCATATTTTGCTACTTCCTGAACTGCCTTTACAGAATTTTTCCAGTCTTCCTTTTTGCTCAAAGAAGGAGCTGTTTTAGATACAGCAGCTGGAACAACAATGACAAGTTTCGCACCCATCAACTGGGCATAATCTATACACTTGAACAAATATATAATGGTCTGTTCCTTAATCTTCTTGTCTGATGAAGCCAGATCCCTTTTAATCTCTTCTTTCCAAGGATACATTCCAGCAATAGAAGAAACTTTAAGACCATACCGCTGTAGCACTTTTTTTACTTTTTTAGGTTCATATTTTTCTTTATCGGGTTCTCCTTCAAGTTCTACAGCATCATATTTGTACTTCGCTAATCTTTGAAAGCTCTTTTCTAAATCTTCCGTTGCATAAATCCAGTTACTGATAGAATATTGCATATTTTCACCTCGTTTACTAATTTTTATTTACATAGCCAAACTCTTTTTATTTACTCTCAAAGTTTATTACAATTTTTAAATTATTCCTAAAAACCGAAACATCCTTAAAAATAGTGGATAGTTCTTCAAGGCCTATTCTTTTAGCTATTACTTTTTTAAAATTAACGCCGATATTCTCAGATAGCCTGACAGTCTGCCTGAATTGTTTTAGAGAAGCCCCGGTAGTTCCAGTAATTTTTAGCTGTTTATAGTGAATTATATTTGAATTCAATTTAATTTCTTCTTTTCCTACCGGCAAACCAGCAAAGAAGTTAATTTTGCCATTTATTGCTGCCAATTCCAAAGCTTCTTCTTGTATTTCCGGAACTGAAGCAGCAGTAATTATATTGTCCACTCCAAATCCATTGGTTAAACTTATTATTGTTTTTTTTATCCTGGAGTCACTTTTAACTATGTAGTCCGCTCCAAATCCCTGACTAAGTTTTAGACGCTTCTCATCGACATCTGTGACAATAGTCATTCCAATTCCTAAGTGCTTATTCAAAATTAAATGCAGGATTCCCATTGGACCGGCTCCAAAAATCAATAAACTCTCTCCCGGTCTCACATTTAGAGACTCATGAGCATTGTAACAACAAGATAATGGCTCAATTATTGCTGCTTCTTCGTAACTAAGCGATTCCGGTATTTCAACTAAATTCCCGTGCCTTACTGCAATTTCAGGGATTTTCACATATTCAGTAAACCCCCCAGGCCAACTAATACCAAAAGCATTATAGTCTAAACATAATTGTTCAAGACCTTTTCTACAGACTTCACAAAAACCACAACCGACATTTGGTGCTAAAGCAATACGCATTCCCTTTTCGTAGTAATCTACTTTTTTTCCAACTTCTTCAATTACTCCTGATATTTCATGGCCTAATATCTGCTCATTTTTTTCTTTAATTTTAAAATGTCCGTACTCATATATTTTTCGATCTGTGCCACAAATTGAGCAAGCTTTAACTTTTAATAGTACTTCATTATCGCCTATTTCTGGTTTAGGAATATTCCTTATCTCAATGTTTTTCTTTCTATTGTAGATCGCGGCTAACATAATTATTCTCTCTTCTATAAAATTTAGGTTAATATAACAGTCTATAATTTAATTGGTTTACCAGTTTTAATTGATTTATTTGCTGCTATCACTATTTCAATCGCTTTTTTCCCATCCTCAATATTAACTTTTGGTTCTTCATTGTTTAATATACAATTAGCAAAATATTTATCTTCTTCCAAGTATGCATCTTTAAATAAAATTCTCCAGCTTCGATTGCCTTCTTTAATTAGTTGACTCTTGTTATTCCAAACCAAAACCGAATAAGCCTGTTGGGAACCTATTTGTAGCATTCCCTCTGTTCCTAAGATTTCCATCCTCGCATCATAACCATATGTAGCAGGACAACATCCATCAATCATGCCCAAAACTCCATTTTTAAATCTTAAACTAACTGCAACAGTATCATAGAAATCAGGATATTCTTCTTTATATTGGGGACATTTAAAATTATCAGCTATAGCATATACTTGTTCATAATCACTGCCAACCAACCACCTCATAGAATCAAAATCATGACTGTTAACCTCTGCCAGAAGTCCATTGCTTCTTTTTACATCACAATACCACTTCGGCGGTAAGCCTGGTCCTCTTCCTACAGATTTTACAAGAATGGGAGTCCCTATTTCTCCTTGTTCAATAATTTTTTTAGCTTTTAAGAAATTTTGATCAAATCTCCTCATAAATCCAATTTGAAACTTCACCTGATTTCTTCTTACTGCCTTTTCCATTTGATTTGCTTCTTCTAAAGTGGAAGAAAGCGGTTTTTCGCAGAATATATGTTTCCCAGCTTCAGCTGCTTTAATAACAGTCTCAGCATGAACGAAAGTCGGTGCTCCTATACAAACTGCATCAAATTCTTCACCTGCTAATGCTTCTTCAAATTCAATAAAAAAATTGTTAGCACTTAATTCTTTTGCAGCTCCCTCAGCAACCTTTTTATTGGTATCAACAACTGCAACAATTTCTGTATTAGTTATTTCAAATTCATAGTTTCTTGCATGAACCATTCCTGCTCTACCTGCTCCGATTAAACAAAACTTCACTTTTTCCATTAAAACACACCCTTAATTATATTTCGTTATAGAGTACAACCCTAACTTTCCCTTTGTCACCTCTAAAACGCGATTCAAAATAATCCATTGCTATATTATCCTTTGTATAAGTAATATTTTGCATTAAGTGCATTGGCGCTCCTTTGTTAATCTTCAAAATTTGATAATCATATTCTTCGGCCACAATCGGTTCCAAGGTAATTTCCGCTTTATAGGGTTTCAATTCATACTTATTAATAAGCAAACGATAAAGTGACTTATTCTCTAAATTTTCATTTATTAAATCCGGACATAATTTATAAGGAATGAAATTCGTTACACTTACTACGGGTTCATTCTCAACAAATCTTATTCTGTGCAAAATAATAATTTTTTCACCTTTTGGGATATTTAATTTTTTAGCTATTGCTCCTCTGACCTCTTTAATTTCTTGTTTGACGATCTTTGTTTTAGTTGTGTAACCTTTTTCTATCATATCATCGTAGAATGTAGTTAATCTTTGGATAAATCCATAATCTATCTTAGGTTTTGCTATAAAAGTCCCTTTCCCCTTTTCTCGATAAAGTAAACCTTCATTAACTAATCCTCTTAATGCTTGTCTAATAGTAGGCCTACTAATCTGATATTTTTCTGACAATTCTTTTTCTGAAGACAGCAAATCTCCTGGTTGTAATTCTCCTGTCTCAATCCTTTCTTTCAAGATCTCTTCCAATTGGAAATATAATGGTATGGGTGAATTTTTATCTAATGTATCTACATTTATTTTTATCATTCTCGAAAGCCTCCACTTTGCTCATTTTTAAATACAAATCCTATAATATTTTTCAAACAAGTCCTAATTGTTTTCAATTTGGTCTTTAATTTCTTTATATTTATTAATAAATTCTTGTGCTCTATCTTTTAACAATTTTATAATCATCATTTTCAATCGCATCTTTTGTTAAACTACTACCGATTCCTACGCAAAAACTCCTGCTTTAAACTATTCTTGTAGATTATTTATGTTTATCCAAACTGCCTTATTTTTTTGTTTTTATATTAATAGTTCTTTACCTCTTTACATGCTTATGTTAATATGTCTTTACATTTTATATATCTGTATACGACATTCATTTAAAAAATCCTTCTTTTTTTAAATTTTTTTTTAAAATCCTACCTCTTTAAGTTATAATCTTAGCTTAAGAAGCTAGAAATAATGAGAGGAGTAGCCATTTATGGGACTATGAAAGCATTTTGGAAAGGATCTAAGAATCAGTCGATAATTTTCAGAATTATTGACCATGAT
>JAUVOA010000019.1 GCA_030599445.1 Atribacterota bacterium
GACCCATAAGGCTATTGGCGATCAGCTACACTGTATCTTCATTAATAATGGCCTATTAAGAAAAGGAGAAGCAGAGGAAGTACAGAAAAGATTTAAAGACAATTTTAAAATAGATTTAATCTATGTTGATGCCTCAGAAAGATTTTTAAAGAGATTGAAAAGTGTAAGCGACCCTGAGACAAAGAGAAAGATTATTGGGAAAGAATTTATCCGAGTATTTGAGGAGAAAGCTAAAGATATTGGTAAGGTAGAATATTTATTACAGGGGACTCTCTATCCTGATGTGATAGAAAGTATTTCTTTAGAAGGTCCTTCTTCAACGATTAAGTCTCATCACAATGTAGGTGGATTGCCTGAAGAAATGAAACTAAAAGTCCTGGAACCTTTAAAATATCTGTTTAAGGATGAAGTGAGAAAAGTAGCGAAAAAGCTAAAATTTCCCGAAGAGGTAATCTGGAGACAACCTTTCCCTGGACCGGGGTTATCTATAAGAGTAATTGGTTCGGCCGATAAAGAAAAATTAGATATTTTGAGAGAAGCAGATGAGATAATTAAGCAGGAAATAAAAAAGAATAACTTATATAAAAAGGTTTGGCAATCTTTTGGCATTCTGCTCCCGATAAAAACAGTAGGAGTGATGGGAGATATTCGAACCTATGATTTTGTTCTTGCCTTAAGGATTGTAAAAAGTAGTGATGGAATGACTGCTGATTGGGTTAAAATTTCATATAAGATATTAGGAGAGATATCTAATAGAATTATTAATGAAGTCGAAGGTATTAATCGGGTAGTCTATGATATAAGTTCAAAACCACCAGCAACGATCGAGTGGGAATAAATTCGTATTGCGTATTGCGTATCGCGTGAAGAGAATAGAAGCCAGAAAAAGTAGCGGCGTATTGCATACACCCTTTACAAAATTAAATAATAAAAATAATCGTATAGAAATAAAAGTAGGGGCTTGATTTATCAAGCCCGCAAAACTCGGGTCGGATAAATCCGACCCCTACATTAAAAGCAATAGTTTATACAAAAAGGTTTTGAATTTTTAATTATGGTTTTGTGTTTTTCGCTTAAAGCTTTTCGCTTGACATGGCAAGAAGCTCAAATAATGAATAAATTAGAACATCTAAAAATTATGAAAGGATGATGGTTAAAAGTAAATGTCTACATTAGTAGTGGTTGGATCTCAATGGGGAGATGAAGGAAAAGGTAAAATAACTGATTTGCTTTCCGAGGAAGCAGACATTATCGTTAGATATCAAGGGGGTTGCAATGCAGGCCATACGGTAGTTAAGGGAGATAAACAATTTATCTTTCACCTTATACCTTCTGGTATCTTGCATAAAGGTGTAAAATGTCTTATCGGTAACGGAGTGGTGATAGATCCGGAATCTTTATTGCAGGAAATAGAAAATTTAAAGAAAAAAAACATAGAAATCGATGACAATTTATACATAGATTTTAAAGCCCATGTTGTCTTACCTTATCATAAAACCTTGGATGAGGTAAAAGAAATGAAAAGAGGGAAAGATAAAATAGGTACGACTAAAAGAGGTATTGGTCCAGCCTATACAGATAAAATTGCTCGTACCGGGATAAGAATGATTGATATGATAGATGAAAAATATTTATCAAAAAAATTAGAGACTAATTTAAACGAAAAAAATGATATTTTTGAAAAATTATATGGGCTTAAAATATCTAATCAGGAAAAGAAGGACATTTTAAAAAAATATATAGAATATGGCCAATTGTTAAAAAAATACGTGACAGATGTTTCCCTATGCCTGAATCAGGCAATTAATGAAGATAAAAAAATATTATTTGAAGGTGCTCAAGGGACTCTCTTGGATGTTGACCATGGGACTTTTCCTTATGTAACTTCCTCTAATCCAATAGCCGGCGGGGCCTGCATTGGAACAGGTGTAGGCCCTACCAAGATAGACAAAGTTATGGGAATAACCAAAACCTATACTACCCGAGTAGGGAGAGGTCCTTTCCCCACGGAAATGCAAGGGGAATTGGAAGAATATACTCGTCAAAAAGGGGGAGAATTTGGAGCAACTACCGGAAGGCCTCGAAGATGTGGTTGGTTCGATGCGGTATTAGTGAACTATGCAGTCAGAATTAATGGGATGGATAGCATGGTTTTAACTAAGATAGATGTCCTAAGTGATTTTGACAAGATCAAAATATGCACTTCTTATAAGTGTAATGAAGAAATAATAGAAGAGTTCCCAGTTAATTTAGAGATCTTAGAGAACTGTATCCCGGTATATGAAGAGATGGAAGGATGGAAAGGAGATATTTCTCAGATAACTAAATATGAAGACCTTCCCCAGCAATTAAAGGAGTATATTAACCGAATAGAATAATTGGTAAAAACTAAAGTAGTTATAGTATCTGTAGGTCCCAAGAGAAGCCAAACAATTGTTAGAGAAAAAATATTTAAATAAATAATTAAAGTTAATTAGTTATATGGTTAGCTGGTTAATAAATTATAAGTCAGAAACCAAATTCGTATCTCGCAGATAAGATAGAAGCCAGAAGACAGAATCCAGTATTCAGAATAATTTTAGAATATAAGGTTATATTATCTTGCTAGGTTATTTTATATTCTTCTGACTCCTGACTACTGGCTCCTGAATTCTTATTTCTTTAACGCAATGCGCGATACGATATACTAACGACTAAAGAAGAGGAGATAATAATGATTGATAGATATTCCTTACCGGCCATGAAAAATATCTGGGAGGAGGAAAATAAATATAAAACTTGGTTAAAAATAGAGCTTTTAGTCTGTGAAGCTCTTTTCGAATCAGGGAAAATAGATAAAAATACTATTGAAAATATTAGAAACAATGCCAAATATTCTATAGACCGTATTCAGGAAATAGAAAAAGTGACCCGGCATGATGTATTAGCTTTTACCACTGCTGTGGGAGAAAATTTAGGAGAACATTCCCGTTATTTCCATCAAGGATTAACCTCTTCTGATATATTAGATACTTCTTTAGCCTTGATGTTAAAACAGTCTGCCGAAATAATCATAAAAGATATTGATAATTTGATAAATGCGTTAAAAGAAAAGGCTTTAGAGCACAAATATACCTTAATGGTAGGAAGGACGCATGGTGTTCATGCCGAACCGATTACTTTTGGATTTAAAATGGCTTTATGGTTCTCCGAAATGCAGAGAAATTTTGAAAGGATGAAGAGGGCGCAGGAAGAAATAAGTTATGGTAAGATATCGGGGGCAGTAGGCACCTTTGCTCACATTGACCTCCAGGTCGAGGAATATGTTTGTGCAAAATTAAGTTTGAAGCCAGCTAAGATTTCTAATCAAATTATTCAAAGAGACCGACATGCCTATTATTTGGCTACCTTAGCAGTAATTGCCAGTTCTTTAGAAAAATTTGCCACCGAAATAAGGGGGCTACAAAGAACTGAAATCTACGAAGCAGAAGAAAAATTTTCTACCGGGCAGAAGGGTTCTTCAGCTATGCCACACAAAAGGAATCCCATAATTTGTGAGAGAATTTGCGGACTTTCCCGAGTAGTTAGAGCTAATGCTATGACTGCTCTGGAAAATGTAAACCTATGGCACGAGAGAGACATTTCTCATTCCTCCGCAGAACGTATTATTATTCCCGATAGCAATATTCTAATCGATTATATGTTGCAAAAATTTACTAATCTTATTTCTAATTTAAATGTATATCCCGAGCGAATGAAAGAAAATTTAGAAAAAACCAAAGGTCTGATATTTTCTCAAAAGATAATGTTGGACCTTACCGAAAAGGGACTTTCCAGAGAGGAAGCTTACCGGATGGTGCAGGAAATTTCAATGCAGGTTTGGCAGGGTCAAGCCGAGTTTAAAGAACTTTTATCGGAAGATCCGGAAGTAGGTAAATATTTAACAAAATCGGAGATAGAAGAATGCTTTGATTACCGTACTTATCTAAAAAATATGGATTTAATATTTATCAGAGTATTTGGCCAATAAAATAACTTTAACAATAAATATTTAGAAAAAAATAGAGAAAAAAACAATAAGAAATAACAGGTACAACTCATTTACACTCTCTCCTCATTTTTTTATTAAAAAAAATTAAAAAATATATTAAAATATGTTGATTAATTGCAGAGATTTTGATATATTATCTTTTGTATTTTAATGATTTTTTAAAACTGCGAAATATCAAGAAAGTTGATGGCATACGCAGCTAATTTTTTAAAGAAGGGGGGGGGCGATATATCGTCATATATCGCGAAGTTAAGAAAAATGAACTACTTGGGGAATCATTTGTTAGTAGAACTTTATAATTGCAATACCAGCTTAATTAACAATGTTGTAAAAATAGAAGAACTACTGTTAGAAGCAGTAAAGATTTCAGGAGCAATCGCTCTAAATTCGACCTTCCATAAATTCTCTCCTCATGGAGTAAGTGGAGTGGTGGTAATTTCCGAATCCCATTTTTCCATTCACACTTGGCCTGAATATGGCTATTGTGCTTTAGATATTTTTACCTGCGGAACTGAAATTAAAAGTGAAAAAGCCTTGGATTTTCTTAAAGAAGAGTTAGGAGCGGGTTCAATTTCGGTTACAGAAGTAAAAAGAGGCATTTTGGATTTTCCAGTTAAACTTTTACACAAACCGGAGGTATCTGAAAAATGCGCAATATAAAGAAAGAATTTTACGACACCAACACCTGGGGGTTATTAACTAGTGTGGATCTTTATGAATGTAACCCTAAAACTATAAGAGATGCCGCAGCTATAAAAAGATATGTTGATGAGCTTTGTGAATTAATCGAAATGAAACAATTCGGAGAAACTCAAATTGTAAATTTTGGTGAGGATGAGAAAGTGGCCGGGTACTCTATGGTTCAATTGATTGAAACTTCTTTGATTTCAGGACATTTTGCTAATAAGAGTAATAGTGCCTATATGGATATATTCAGTTGTAAATATTATGAGCCATCAGTAGTAGTAGAATTTACCAAGAAATATTTTGAAGCAAAAGATGTTAAAATGCATTATATTTTAAGGAGCTAATTGATTTGAATAATAAAGAAATATGGATAGAAGAGAAATTAGAGATTAAAAACGGAAGAGCTTTAAAAGTAAGGATTACAAAATCTCTCGAAAAGATAAAATCAGAATTTCAAGAGATTGAAGTTGTAGAGAGTCAATCCTTTGGTAAGATTTTGCTCATCGATGGGGTAATTATGCTTACTGAAGCAGATGAATTCTGTTACCATGAAATGATTGCCCATGTCCCTTTATGTGTGCATACAGAAGCTCAAAAAGTTCTGGTAATTGGAGGAGGAGATGGAGGAACAGTAAGGGAAATATTAAAACACGATAATGTTAAAGAAGTAGATGTCTGTGAGATTGATGAAAAAGTAATAGAGATATCTAAAAGACATTTTCCTTATTTGGCTAATAGTTTCGATGATCCCAAAGTAAAAATATATTGTGAAGATGGAAATAAATTCATAAAAGCCCACAAAGATGAATATGATATAATTATCGTTGATTCTTCTGACCCCATAGGTCCTGCTGAAGTTTTATTTAGAAGAGAGTTTTATGAAGCAATGTTCCAGGCTTTAAAAGATGATGGAATTGTAGTTACTCAGGCAGAATCGTTCTTCTATCATTCAAAGATAATTAAATCACTATTCTCTTTTATAAGAGATATTTATCCCATTTCCGAATATTATTACACCTTAGTGCCCACTTATCCCAGTGGAATAATTGGATTTACCTTTTGCTCTACGAAATATCACCCAATAGACGATTTTAAGGAAACAGAAGCTTTAAAACTTGACGATTTAAAATATTATAATAAAGACATACATAAAGCAGCTTTCAATCTTCCTACCTTCGCTCAAGGTTATAAGTATTAAAACCGTAAATTACTTTTTAATATAGAGAGTATTACTTTTATTTAACAGAGGAAAGAGGTATTAAATGAGAGAGCAACCGATTGGTTTTTTAGATTCGGGGTTAGGTGGTTTATCGGTAGTGAAAGAAGTTAAAAAATTACTCCCCCGAGAAAATATTGAATATTTTGCTGATAATCAGCGTCAACCTTATGGTGAAAAGAGCCAATCAGAACTTATTAAATTTACTTTACAGATAATTAGCTTCTTTTTAAAGAAAAAGATTAAAATTTGTGTTATTGCATGCAATACAGCTACCGCTGCCAGCCTCAAAAAAGCAAGAGAATATTTTTCTATTCCCATCATCGGTGTTATCCAGCCAGCAGTTCAGTATGCCATAAAGAAGACTTTAAACAAAAGGGTCGGAGTTATAGCCACCGAATTTACCACCAAAAACGGAGCTTATCCTAAAGAGATTAAAAGAATTGCCCCCGAAATAAAAGTTTTTTCTAATTTTTGTCCCGAATTTGTCTCTATCGTTGAGGCTGGTAAATTTACTGCACTTAAAACCTACGTAGTTGCCCGAGAATATTTAAAACCTTTAAAAGATGCACAAATTGACACTTTGATATTAGGCTGTACACACTATTCTTTTTTAAAAAAGATAATATCAGATATTATGGGTCCAGGAGTAATATTAATTGATCCATCTGTCAGTACCTCATTAACTTTAAAAGAAGTTCTAATTCAAAAGGGAATCTCAAAAGAAGAAGGGAAAAGTAAAGAAAATTACTACACCACCGGTTTACCAGAGAAAGTAAAAAAAACCGCTAAAATCATTCTCAGTAATGATAATTTTAAAATCCAAAAAGTAAAGTTAGAAAAATTAAAACAAAATATTTAATTTGCATTAACTATTGAAATATTAAAGTAAACTTTAGCAATGTAGTTAGATATAAATAAGGAAATAGTAATTTATTGTTCTAATTTCTGACTTCTTGCTTCTTACTACTGACTTTTGTCTTTTATTTTCTTAACTAGCTAATCAGGTAACTAACTAACCAACAAGTGAAGTGATGTGTAACCTGTAATAAGTACCTGTTTTTATAATTTCAGAAATTTAATCTTATTACTCATTACATATTACTTATTACTATATTTTATACGAGGTACGAGATACAAAAATAAATAGTATGTAATTATTGTAAAAATGTGCTAAAATTATTCTAAACTTAATCTTGAGAAGGAGGAAAATAAAAATGAAAGCAGATAAAATATGGATGGATGGAAAGATGATCGATTGGGATAAGGCTCAGATTCATGTGTGTACTCACGCTTTTCATTATGGAAGTGGAGTATTTGAAGGTATAAGGGCTTACGAGACCGAGAGTGGGACAGCAGTTTTTAGATTAAAAGAACATATTGAACGCTTATATAATTCAGCAAAAATATTTAAAATGGAAATTCCCTATACTAAAGAAGAATTCAGACAGGCAGTCAAAGATACTATTAAAGCAAATAAACTTAAAAGTGGTTATATTCGACCTTTAGTCTATCGTGGTTTTGAGCAATTAGGGATAAATCCATTTAAATGTCCGGTTAATTGTACTATTGCCGTTTGGGAATGGGGTGCTTATTTAGGCGAAGAGGCATTAGCTAATGGGATTAAAACTAAGATTTCAAGTTATGCCCGAAGTTATATAAATTCAACTTCTCAAAAAGCTAAAATTTGTGGGAATTACGTCAATTCTATATTTGCTAAGATGGAAGCAATTGAAGCGGGAGTTGATGAAGCCATCTTATTAGATACAGAAGGTTATATAGCAGAAGGTTCAGGGGAAAATTTATTCTGGGTCAGAAATGGAGTAATATATACTACTCCTACTGCTACTGTATTAGAAGGGATTACCCGTGATGCTGTAATAAAAGTTGCTCAAGATATGGGCTATCAGGTTCAAGAAAAACGTACCGGAAGAGATGAGCTTTATATCTCTGATGAACTTTTTTTTACTGGTACAGCCGCCGAAGTGACTCCTATTAGAGAGATTGATAATTATCAGATTGGCGAAGGAAAACGTGGACCTGTAACTGAAAACATTCAGAAAAAGTTTTTTGCAATTGCTAAGGGAGAAGAAGAGAAATACTTAAGTTGGCTTGATTATATATAAGAAAAAGTGGGGTTTTAACATTTGACATATCAATATTAAAACTAAACTATGTCAAATGTTGAGATCTGAACCCATAAAGCCATAAAGCGCTTAAACACACAGGAAAGGGAGATAAGAAATGACTATTTCGGAAAGAGTAAAAAATATAAATCCATCCCAGACTTTGGCTATTACTGCCCAAGCATTAAAAATGAAGCGGGAAGGGAAGAAAGTAATCAGTTTTGCAGCAGGTGAGCCTGACTTTGGTACTCCAGAAAATATTAGAGAAAAGGCTATTTCTGCTATTAGAGAAGGTTTTAGCCACTACACCGCGAGCTCAGGAATAATTGAGCTTAAAGAAGCTATATTAGAAAAACTTAAGAAAGATAATGAAATAGAGTACAAAACTTCAGAGATAATTGTATCTACCGGAGCAAAGCAATGCCTTTTTAATACAATTTTAACTATTTGCAACCCAGGTGATGAGGTATTGCTGCCTACTCCCTGCTGGGTTAGTTATACAGAACAGATTAAATTTGCGGGAGCAGTTCCTATTTTTATTAATACTTATCAGAAGGAAGGCTTTAAATTATTTGCTGCTCAGGTTAAAGAAAAGATAAATTCACGAACCAAATTACTTATTTTAAATAGCCCTAATAATCCTACCGGAGCTGTTTATGAACAAGAGGAATTAAAAAAGATAGCACTGCTTCTCTTAAAATATAATATCTATTGTATATGTGATGAAATATACGAAAAATTAGTTTATGATGATGCAAAACATTTAAGCATAGCTTCCTTAGGCGATGAAATGAAGGGAAAGATTATTACTATAAATGGTGTATCCAAATCTTATGCTATGACTGGCTGGAGAATTGGCTATGCTGCAGGTCCGGAAGAAATTATCAAAGGAATGTCCAAAATCCAAGGACACAGTACTTCTAATCCCAATTCTATTGCCCAAAAAGCCAGCGTGGAAGCTTTAAACGGGAAACAAGATGCTATCGAAGAAATGAGAAAAGCATTCGATGAGCGAAGGAAATATATGGTAGAAAGACTAAATGAAATAGAAGAAATTTCCTGTCTTATCCCAGCCGGAGCTTTTTATGCCTTTCCTAATGTAAGTAAAATATTGGAAAGAGGAATTGAATATAATGGTAAGAAGATTAATAATTCATTTGACCTCTCCAATTTTATTTTAAAGGAAGCGGAGGTTGCTTTAATTCCGGGTAGTGCATTTGAAGCAGAAGGATATCTAAGGTTGTCTTATGCTACTTCTTTAGAAGATATTAAGGAAGGGTTGGATAGGATAGAAAAGATTCTAAAGTATTGACAGTTAAATATCCATTTAGCGAATAGCATAATTGGTATATAGTATATAGTAAAGAAGGAAAGAGGCCAGAAGCTAGAAAATAATCGTAGAGCGTAGAGCGAATAGCGCATAGCGTATAGTTAAGGAAGAAATAAAGACAGAAATAGTTGCAAGATACAAGTTGCGAGTTATAAGTAGGGGCAGACCTTGTGTATGTCCGTAGGACAGGCGTCTTCAATTTTCATGAGGACAGGTCCGCCTGTTTATGCAAATGTAGGAGTTCGATTTATCGAACCCGTTAAAGAAAATTAAAAAAATTAGCTGGATCGGATAAACCCGAATCCGAAAAAATCCAAGGGGGTGTAATCCCCCAACTTAGGCTTATGAAAGATAAACGCTTCGTAGTTTACAAATTGCAAAAATTAGCAATTTTGCTCAGGATTTTAGGTTTTGATGTCCTGTATTTTCAAAACGAGGATTATATATCAGTTATTAATCTGACTAAAAGAGAGTATAGAATTTTATTATCCAGGGTAAAGTTTTTAAGAAAATTGCCCTGGATTTTTTATCTTAACAAAGACTACCTTGATGGACAACTAGAGCAGATTATTAAAGAATTGAAATTGAAAGTAAATAAAGAAAATCTATTTAGTAGATGTTCAAATTGTAATTATCTCTTGCAAGAAGTTCAGGAAGAGGAAGTTAAGGGAGAAATTCCCTTAGATGTCTGTGGGAAAAGCTATTGGTTTAAAAGATGTCCTAATTGCGGAAAGATTTTTTGGAACGGGAACCATATGCCAACCTTAAAGGAAAAACTTAAGAAATTGGGTATCCTAACTTGATTACCCAGATTAATAAAAAGATTACACAGATAAAAGATAGGAATCTAATGCCAATGAACAAATAACAGATTACACCTAATTATTTTTTAGGAGGTATCGTTTGTGACCGTAGGGGCATATTGCAAAACCCTACAAATGCTTTTATCTTATCGGTGTAATCTAAATGTAATCTGCGTAATCAATTATAATGAATATTATAACAGGAGTTGTAGAAGAAAAATATGAAGATATTAGATAATTTAAATTCGAAACAGCAAGAAGCAGTAAAAGTTAAAGAAGCCTCCATATTAGTTATTGCCGGCGCGGGTAGTGGAAAAACAAAAGTTCTGACTCGTAGGATTGCTTATTTAATTTTTCAAAAGAAAATAAATCCCGGAAATATATTAGCTGTTACCTTTACTAACAAAGCCGCTCAAGAGATGAAAGATAGAATTGAATTTATAAGTAAGGATATTTCCAATAGAAAGATAATGAAAGGCTTATGGATGGGCACTTTTCATTCTATCTGTGCACGGATTTTACGTCAGGAGATAGATATCCTGGGCTACGATAAAAATTTTGTTATTTATGATAAGGGCGACCAGCTTAGTATGATAAGAAGATGTCTTAAGGCTCTCGATTTAGATAGTAAAAAATATAGCCCAAATATTATTTCATCTATGATAGATAAAGCCAAGAATAATTTGGAGGATGTAGAGGTATTTGAGTATAATGCCCTGAACTATTATAAAAAAATTGTAGCCAGAGCGTACAAACAGTATCAAGAAGAATTGTTTGAAAATAATGCTCTGGATTTTAGCGATTTGATTTTATTAACCGTGAAGCTCTTTAAAGAAAAGCCTGAAATTTTAGAAAATTATCAGAACAAATTTAAATATACCTTAGTAGATGAATATCAGGATATAAATTTTGCTCAATATCAGTTAGTAAAATTACTTTCGGGAAAATATAATAATTTATTCGTAGTGGGTGATCCTGACCAGAGTATTTATAAATTTAGAGGAGCTGATTTAAGCAATATTTTAAGATTTGAACAGGATTTTCCTCACAGCAGAGTAATTAAATTAGAACAGAATTATCGGTCTACTAAAGTGATATTAGAGGGAGCTACAAATCTGATAAAACATAACAGGAATCGTAAAGAAAAAGAGCTATGGACTGATAAAAAAGGTGGGGGAAAGATAAGGTGTTATGAAGCAGCCAGTGCCCTTGATGAAGCAGTATTTGTAAGTCAGGAGATTATAAAGTTAAATAAGAAAGAAGGTAAAGCTTTTAAAGATTTTACCATTTTATATCGGACTAATGCCCAATCGAGAGCATTTGAAGAGATCTTTAATAAACAAGGTGTCCCTTTTAGAATAGTGGGTGGTTTAAGATTTTACGAGAGAAAGGAAGTAAAAGATATTCTGGCTTATCTGCGTTTTATTCATGATCAAAAAGATGGAATAAGCTTTTTAAGGATTATTAATAATGCCAAATTAGGTATAGGCAAGATTACTTTAAGCAAAATAGAAGAATTTGCCAGAAAAAATAATTTAAATTTTCACCAGTCTTTAAAACAGGGATTAAAGGTAATAAAACTATCTGCAGACAGGAAAGAAGCAATAAATAAATTTACTTATCTGATTGATGAACTTAATGAAAAGAATAAAGAAATCAAGGGGAGCGAACTGCTCATAGAGTTAATAAAAAAAATCAACTATTATGAGGAACTAAAAAAAGAAGGGGAATTCAAAGCTCAAAGCAAAATCGAAAATATAAAGGAATTGATCCTGGCAGTACAAGAGTTTGAAGAGAACAACGAAGATAAATCCCTAACTGCTTTTTTAGAATACATTGTTTTAATTACGGATATTGACCTTTATAAAGGAGAAGAGGATGTAGTTACGGTTATGACTCTGCATAGTGCCAAGGGTTTAGAATTTCCGGTGGTCTTTATTACCGGGTTTGAGGAAGGTATATTTCCTCATTCTCGTTCCTTGAATAGTGGGGAGGAATTAGAAGAAGAAAGAAGGTTGTGTTATGTGGGAATGACCAGGGCTAAAGAAAGGTTATATTTGACTTATGCCTGGAGAAGAAATTTGAATGGTAATACCTTATTCAACAGTGTTTCACGATTTATTTCTGAGATTCCAAAACATCTTAAAGAAAAAGCAGATATAGAAAAAGGAGAAGAAATTCCTTCACTTGATAATAGAAGAGGAAATATTGAGGTAGAAGTGGGAGATAAGATAAGGCATGTGGATTGGGGAATAGGGGTTATATTAAATAAAAAAGATACTGAAAATGATATTTTTATAACTGTGGATTTTGAAAGAGTGGGATTAAAAAAGTTGTCGGTGAATTTCGCACC
>JAUVOA010000096.1 GCA_030599445.1 Atribacterota bacterium
AGGTAGAATTGAAAAAAACAGCTTAGATGGAATTATTTCAAATCCTCCTTACATAGATTCTTACAATTTTAAATTATTGCCACCCGAGATAAAAGATAATGAACCTAAGATTGCTTTATCTGGAGGAATTGACGGTTTAGATTATTATCGCAAAATTATAAAGAAAAGCCCTCATTATTTAAAGAAAAGCGGTTTTCTAGCATTAGAAGTAGGTGCTGATCAGGCAAAAAAGGTAAAAGAGTTAATTATTAGAGAGAATAAATTTGATCAAAATATAGAAATTATTAAAGATTATTTAGGGATAGAGAGAGTAGTAATAGCGTATCGTAAATAGAAACTGTATCTCGTATCTCGTGAATCGTATCTCGCAAAGGAAAAAGATGACCAAGAAAATCAAAAATTTTAGAGATTTAGATATATGGAAAAAAGGCATAGAAATAGTTAAAGATATATATAAAATAGTAAGGAAATTCCCTAAATTAGAACTTTACAGTTTAACATCTCAAATGCAAAGAGCAAGTTTATCTATTCCCACAAATATTGCTGAGGGTTTTAATAGATTTCACAATAAAGAGTATAAACAATTTTTATACATTGCCTTAGGCTCTTGTGCTGAATTAGAAACTCAAATTGAAATAGCCACAGAGTTAAAATATGTAAACGAAGAGAATAAAAAAATTATATTAGAAAAAATTGATCACGAATCTCGCATGATTACAAACTTAATTAAAAAACTTAAGTAAAATATCTTGTATTTCTGGCGAGATACTAGATACGAGATACTAGATACGAGATAAATGGAGTTTAAATAGAATGACTATGACCATCTTATTTGTCTGTACCGGCAACACCTGCCGAAGCGCTATGGCGGAAGGTATATTTAAAAAAATGTTAATAGAAAGTACAGAGGTTGATAACAGATTTAATATTATATCAGCTGGAATTTCTGCTCTGCAGGGTATAAGCCCCACTCCCGAAGCAATTAAGGTTATGGCTGAGCAAGACATTGATATTTCGCGACACATAGCCATCCAAGTACAAGAAGATTTGGTTAAAAAGGCAGATCTAATTTTGGTTATGTCCAATACACATAAAGATCATATTATAACAAAATTTACTTTTGCTCAAGATAAAATTCATTTGATTAAAGAATTTGCTCAGATTGGTGAATTTATAAGTATACAAAAAAATAGTGAGAACTATGAAATAGTTGATCCTCTTGGTAGAACTATAGAATTTTATCGAATTGTAGCAAAAGAGTTGAAAGAAAACTTAGAAAAGATATTAGATAAAATTCTTGAAGAAAATAACTAATAATAGTGGTGAGATATAAGATGAAGATAGCTTTGGGTAGTGATCACGGAGGTTATCAGTTAAAAGAAAATTTAAAAGAGTATTTAAAGGAATTGAATGTAGAATATGTAGATTTTGGTTGTGAAAATGAAAAATCTGTAGACTATCCAGATATTGGATTTAAAGTCGCCAAAGAAGTAAAATGCGGAAAATGCGACAGAGGAATCTTAATCTGTGGAACAGGAATTGGCATGTCCGTGATTGCTAATAAAGTTAGAGGTATCAGAGCTGCACTTTGTTATAATGAATTTACTGCCCGATGTGCCAGGGGACATAATGATGCGAATATTTTAGTCTTGGGGGGTAGAGTTATTGGCTCGGGATTAGCTAAAGAAATTGTGAAAGTTTGGTTAAATACTAATTTTAGCCAGGAAGAAAGGCATATTAATCGCCTGAATAAAGTAAAACAAAAAGAAGATGAAATTTATAAATAAAATACAGAATTCGGGAGTCAGAATATAAAATAATATATAGTGTATAGGACGCATTCCTTCTCCCCTTGGCGGGAGAGGATTGGGGTGAGGGGGAAATAAAATCCTGACTTCTGAATGCTGAATACTGGACACTTAAAAGGTTTTTAAAAATATTGAATTGTAATTTTAGCTTTTAGCTTTAAGTTTTTATTTTAATATAAATGTTATTTGTATAGTGAAGCATTTTATAGAATACTTATATTATGTGTCAAAAACTTAATGTCATCTTTACGCGATACGCAATACGCGATACGAAGTAAAAGGAGGAAAAATCATTGTCAGAAATAATCATTTTAGACCACCCTTTAATACAACACAAAATAACTTTAATAAGAGATAAAAATACTCAGATGAAAGAATTTAGAGAGTTAGTAGACGAGCTATCCAATTTAATATCTTATGAGGCAACCAGAGAAATAGAATTAAAGGAAATTGAAATTGAAACCCCCATCGGTAAGACTAAAAGTAAAGTAATCTCAGGGAAAAATATTGCTGTTATAGCTATTTTAAGAGCAGGTTTAGGCATGGTCGATGGAATATTAAAACTTATTCCTCCTGCAAAAGTAGGGCATATTGGAATGTATCGTGATCCTGATACTTTAACACCTGTAGAATATTATGCTAAATTACCGTCTGACATTAAAGATAGAAAAGTTATTATCGTTGACCCAATGTTAGCAACCGGAGGTACAGCTGTTGCCTGTATAGACTATATCAAGAAATGTGGCACGGTAGATATAAAGTTTATGTGCTTAATTGCTGCTCCGGAAGGGATAAATATGTTACAAAAATACCATCCAGATGTAAAGATATACGCAGCAGCTCTTGATGATAGATTAAATTCACATGGATATATAGTTCCAGGCTTAGGTGATGCTGGAGATAGACTATTTGGAACAAAATAAATTAGTAAATTAGTATAAAATATAGTAATGAGTAATAAGCGAAGATAACATATTGCGTAATGTAGTAAAATTTATAGCTCAAAACGCAAAGCGAAAAGCGAAAAACCATAATTCAAAACTAAAAACTTGTTTTTGCCCTTGAGTGCCAATATGCTTGAACCTAACATTTTTGGTAATTCTTTAGTGTAATTTGAAAGATATTCTTTAATTTTAAGTTTTAAACTTTGGTTTTGCGCTTTGCGTTTTTAGTTTTTAACTTTTTTGATATACTATATACCATATATTAAATTTGTTAAAGGAGATATATATTTATGAGTCGTCCAACTTGGGATGAATATTTTGTGGAAATAACTGAATTAGTTTCCAAGCGTTCTACCTGTTTAAGAAGAAAAGTTGGAGCAGTAATCGTACAAGATAAACGGATACTTACTACCGGATATAATGGTGCTCCCAGAGGGCTGCCCCATTGTTTAGAAATAGGATGTTTAAGAGAAATAAAAAAAGTTGCTTCCGGAGAAAGGCAGGAATTATGTAGGGGATTACACGCTGAACAAAATGCTATTGTACAGGCTGCATTACATGGCTTAAGTATAAAGGGCAGCGTATTATATTGTACAACTCAACCTTGCGTTACTTGTGCCAAGATGATTATAAATTCAGGAATAAAGAAGATTGTCTATAAAGAAAAGTACCCTGATGAATTAGCACGGAAGATACTAAAAGAAGCAGGAGTAGTTGAGATTCATTATGAATAAAATAAAAATTGCTGTAATTTTTGGAACGCGCCCGGAAACTATAAAGATGTTTCCCATTATTTCAGAAATTAAAAAATACCCCCATCTCCTGGATTGCAGAATTATAGTTTCTGGCCAACATCGGGAGATGTTAGATCAGATGTTAGAGATTTTTCAAATTAACCCTGATTATGATTTAAATATTATGGAACAAGGTCACTCTTTATCAAATATTACCAAGAATAGTCTTTTAGGTATTGAAAAAATATTAAAAAAAGAAAGACCGTCTATGGTGTTAGTGCAGGGTGATACAACTACTACCTTTGCTGGAGCTTTAGCTGCTTTTTATCAGAAAATAAAAATAGGTCATATAGAAGCCGGGCTTAGGACTCACAATAAATATTATCCTTTTCCCGAAGAGGTAAATCGCCATTTAGCAAGTGTACTAACTGATCTCCACTTTACTCCCACCAAAATATCGTGTGAAAATTTGCTTTCTGAAGGAGTAAAAAGAGAAGATATTTTTATCTCCGGAAATACTGTAATAGATTCTCTGTTCTTAATGTTTAAGGAGAACTATATATTTAGAGAGCCTCTACTAAAGGATAAAAAAATATTTGATAAAAAAATTATTTTAGTGACTATGCATAGAAGAGAGAATTGGGGAGAACCATTAAGAACAACTTGCCGAGCAATAAATAAAATAATCGACGAACATTCTGATGTATCCGTAATTTTCCCTCTGCATAAAAATCCCGAAATAAGAAGGATCGTTAAGGGAATCTTGCAAAATAAAAAAAATATTCTACTTCTCGATACTTTAGATTATGATGATCTGATTAACTTAATGTCTAAATCATATATTATACTTACAGACTCCGGCGGGATACAAGAAGAAGCACCTTCCTTAGGAAGGCCGGTATTAGTTTTGCGGAATGAAACAGAAAGACCAGAGGCAGTTAAAGCGGGCGTGGTGAAACTGATTGGAACTGGCGAAGAAAAGATTTATAGTGAAGCTGATTTACTCCTAAACAGCCGAGAAAAATATATGGAAATGTCAAAAAGTATCAATCCTTATGGAGACGGAAAAGCTTCAGAAAAAATTGTTAAAAAAATACTATATAATTTTAATTTAATCGACCAATCTCCTACAGAATTTGAAGTAAAATAAATTAAAATCTTTTTAGCGTATAGTGTATAGCGTATAGTAATTTAGTATCACGTATCGAGTATTGAGTATCGCGTAAAGATTCCGATATTTTTTTACTTTTTAGTTTAGACTTATTTTTATTCTAAATTCTGACTAATAAATTCTAAATTTCTTATGATATACGTACACTAAATACTAAATACTTGGTACTATCTTATTCTGACTCTTTTTTCCCTAACTATCCGCTATACGCTAAACGCTCCACGCTAATTTTACTCTACGCTCAACGCTATCCGCTTTTTTTGCTAAATACTATTTTATTCTGGCTTCTGACTTCTGTTTCTTTACGAAATACGATATACTATATACTATCGACTACTTAAAGGTGTGATAATTTATGTTTCCCATTTGGGACGATGTACCAACAAAAAAATTTCCATTAATAACAGTAGCATTAATTGTATTGAATTCAATAATATATTTATATCAAGTATCCTTAGGTGAAAGGTTCACTGAATTTATCTATTCAATGGGATTGCTTCCTTTTGAAATTACTCATCATATAGATCTTTTTCCTTCCGGTCCATCACCTATTTATCTAACTATATTTTCCTCTATGTTTATGCACGGCAGTATTGTTCACTTATTAGGAAATATGTTGTTTCTATGGATATTTGGAAATAATGTAGAAGATTATTTTGGTAGAAAAAAATTTGTAATCTTTTATCTTTTTTGTGGAATAGCTGCTGCTCTCACACAAATATTTTTTAATCCTGATTCTAAAGTGCCAATGGTTGGAGCAAGTGGAGCAATAGCTGGTGTATTAGGTGCGTATTTGTTGCTTTATCCTCGAGCTAAAGTAACTACACTGATTATCTTTGGTTTTTTTATAAGATTAATTAAAATTCCCGCGGTAGTAGTATTAGGTTTTTGGATAATATACCAATTTTTATATGGGATATCTTCTTTGGCGGTTAATACAGGCGAAGGTGGAGTAGCCTGGTTTGCTCATATTGGTGGCTTTATTTTTGGAGTTATCTTAATTAAATTATTTAAAACGTTTATAGCATAGTACTGTAGTGTATAGCGTATAGCGTATAAAATTAGTTACCTGGTTACCTGGTTAATTGGTTAATTGGTTAGGAATACAAGGTAAATTACAAGTTATCAGTTTTTGATTTTCAGTTTACAGCAATCACTCTCACCCTAAGTTTTTCACGGCAAAGGTAGGGGGAATGTGTTCTACACATTATAGCCTATCTTGTATTTTAGCTCTTGAATTCCCACTTCCCAGGCTGTGAATGACATAGTAACCTGGGAATAACAGAAGAACGAGTAATTTTTTGTTTGTACTTTTAATTTTTCGCTATTTTAACCAATTAGCTAAGTAACCAATTAACCAGCTAACCAAATACATACGAATTAGTGTAAACTTTAGTGGGGGAGTTCTTTTTCTTAACTCAATACTCGATACTATATACTCGATACTGTATGTAAAGATTGATAAATTAAAATAATTAAGCTATAATTTTAAAAATATCGGAAAAAATTAGTATGATTAAAAGGAAGTGATAAGATATGATAGGTAC
>JAUVOA010000154.1 GCA_030599445.1 Atribacterota bacterium
GGCTACATCATCTGTCTTTCCACAAACACCTCGAACGGTACACCCGCTCCCTTTTGCTGTCTCCTGACATTGGTAGCAAAACATTTTATCGGTCATATTAAGACCCTCCTTTAATTTTTACTTTTTTCTCTTTTGTTATGCTTTACTGTTTAATTTCACCATTTATCCCTATAACTACCTCTTTATAGGGGACAATAGTCTCTGATTTTAACATAGCGGTCTTGACCGCTTGGAATAGGCCGCCACAACAGGGGACCTCCATCCGAACCACTGTAATACTCTTGATGCTGTTTCTCTGAAAGATTTCGGAAAGCTTTTCGGTATAATATTCATTATCATCCAATTTGGGACAGCCGATAATAGTAATGCGGTCTTTTATTAATTCCTGATGGGTATTTCCGTAGGCATAAGCCACACAATCAGCCATCACTAAAATATCGGCATTATTAAGATAGTCTACCCCGGGATTTATTAATTTAAGCTGAACCGGCCAATTTTGAAGTTCAGAGGGTTGCTGTCGGATGTCGCTTAAGTTGTTATTTATTTCTTTAGTATCTTGTGGTGGTTTTGAAACAGCTTTCTCCCGAGTAATGTTTCGGGGCATTGCACCTGCACAGGCACAGACCGGCATTTCCTGTTTTTGTTTCTGTTCGCTCTTACACTTCTCATCTACTGCCTTTTGGTCGTAGGGGTCAGCTTCTCTTTCGATAATTTCGATTGCTCCGGCCGGACAGGCGGGCAAACAATTTCCTAAACCATCACAGTACTGGTCACTCACCAATTGAGCTTTACCGTCTACCATTTGAATAGCCCCTTCATGACAAGCCTCGACACATAAGCCGCAGCCATTACATAGTTCTTTATTAATTTTAATTATCTTTCTTTTCATGATAACCTTCTCCTTATTTTTTAAAGCGCAAAAATAATATTTGAAAAATAATCTTGGCTGTCTTTATCATCTTCATGCGCTTGTTTTTTCAGATTTATTATATTATCATAGGAAAAGAAAGTATGTAACCGATGTTACCGATTTATTCTTAATTCTCTGGAGGTTTTAAATATGAATGTTTTATCGGATAATTTGAAAAGATGTATTTTATTTAAGGATATAAAGTATGAAGATCTTTCTAATTTTTTGAATATGTCTAATTATACCATAAAAAAATATCCCGAAGGGAATGTGGTGGTCATTGAAGGCAGCAAGTGTGAAGAATTGGGAATTTTACTGGAAGGTCTATTGGAAGCACAAGCCCTCTACCCTTCAGGTAAATTGTTGACTCTTGCCCAATTAAAGCCAGTGGAAATTTTCGGAGAAGCTATCCTCTTTTCTGAGATGAATAAATTTCCGGCTACTATCGGGGCAATTAAAGATTCAAGAATTATGTTTATAAAGAAAGAAAATTTAATCAACTGTTTAACCAATTGCCATAAGTTTATGGAGAATTTTTTAGAACTACTTTCTAATAAATTATTGATGTTAAACAAAAAAGTCAAGATGCTCTCTTTGGAAAGCATCAGAAAAAAGATTGGAAATTTTCTGATGGAAGAATATAAGAAACAGAAGAGTAGTATTATAAAAGTATCTCTCTCTCGAAAAGAAATGGCTGAACATATGGGAATTCAGCGGCCTTCCTTGTCAAGAGTGCTAATTAAAATGAGGAAGGAAGGAATTATCGAATTCGATAAAAAGGTCATCATAATCAAGGATATAGGGTCTTTGAGTAAATTTTAGCCATTTAAGCATAAAAATTTTCTAAAAAGAATAGGTTAAACCAATCTCAATCATTCCTTTAGGCTTCTGTTGAGCTCCCTCAGAAACATTTGAACCAAAGAGAGTGTCTTCTTTGCCAAAATAAATTGCTGTACTAAGATTAAGACTTAGATTATTGCTTAATTGATTACGATATCCGGGTATAATAATTACGCTTCCATCATTTAAACTGGAAATGGCCATTAAATTAATTTGAGAAAATTCATCGATTTCATAATTTACCATACCCAAAATTAACCCTATATTTTCATTCAAATTGTTGGTGACATTTCCGGCAAAAAAAGGGCCTAATATAGAGGACAGATTATCTTTTTTCATAGATAAATATTCTAACTGAAAATATATATTATTCCCCGCTTCAAAAAAATAACTATAATCACCGCCGATTAGATAAGCCAAATTACCATTATCATTATCTTTAAAATAATATCCCAGGGCTCCATATGCTCCTATTGGTCCTAAATCTCCTTTTGCAGTAAAACCTATTCTCTGGCTGGCCGGAATAATAGTTCCCATAAAATCTATTTCTGGTTCCCGAACATAATTCAGGGTAAGGTCATATCCTTCAATCATAGTTCTGCCTCTCAAGCCCCATTTAATATCCTGGCTGCCTTCAGGAAAAGCAGCTATCAATGATACACTTGAATTCCAATTCAGAGGAACATAGGCCTCTATCGCATCCTGGTATTTGGAGCCGGTCTCTTCGTCCATTACCACTGACCCTAAAGTAAAATCAACCGGATTGAGCATCGAACCGAAAGACCAGGAAATGGGCTGACGACCTAGGGTTAAATGTAATTTGTCAAATTTATGTTTAAGATAAAGCTTTTTAAACATAAAATCCAATTGGCCGGTTGACGGATTAGGGTATAAATAGACTGCAGATTTGATTTGATTGTTATCGAAAGGAGGAATATATAATTCCAAATCCAAACTTCCCTGAGGGTAAGCGGAAAGGTTTTCTTGATTGTCTAATATGACTACCAGAGAAGCGTTAATTTCTCCACCAATATCAACCTTCGCAGAAATTGTAATTGACCCCAAGATGAAAAAAATCATAAATAGAATGGCAATGTTAAAATATTTTTTCGTAATCAATTTGATTTCCTTAATTCAAAATTCAAAACTATTTTGTGTGGTATTTTAATCTATCTTAAGTTCTGCAAAGAAAATGTTTCTTCGGGAATTTCCAGATTAAATTTGATTTGAGTAATTGTAAATTCGGTATAAGTATCTTTTCTCAACTTGTTTTCCATCACTGAATTTGTGGGAACCCAGCGCCCTTCAATTTCTTCTATTACGTTGGCTTTGGTTTCTTTTAATATACGGCCGCTTTTAGTATATAATTCTTCTTTTAAACCGATAAATCTTTCCTTATCCACCCAGGATATACGGCGGTAATAGGACACTTTTACTCCTTCTCTGGCAATACCTTCCAATACATAACAGGGACGGCCTTCAAATTCTTCTTCCTTAATAATTTCAAAATCATATAAATCGGTTAATTTATCTGCTTCCATGACATCCTGATAGGAAAAATCACTTCCCATCATCCCCTGATTTAGCATATGACCGGATATTTTAATGATTTCCTCTGCATCAGGAAAAAACATCCACAGGTCATCTTCTCTCTTGAGGAATTTTGTTCCTCTATCTACTGGATTCGTAAACTCTATAAGAGCATTTCTTTTATCGCTTAAAATAAGCATAGTTTTAGTTATTTTACGACCTCCGCTAACAATTATCATTTCTGCTTCCATTTGAGCTGTATCAAAATATTCATTGCTATCTCTTTTTAAAATTATCTCCTCAGCAGTCATTTCTGCAGTAGTTGCTATAATTAAACATGAAAATAATATCGATACAGTTATTCCAATTAATAAAAACCATTTGATTTTTTTCATCCTTAACTCTCCTTTCTATTTGGTTAGTTGGTTAGCTGGTTAATTAGTTAATTTGTTTATTGATCAACCAGTTTCTTTTCTATGTTCCTCATTGTAAGGGCGTATGGCAATACGCCCTTACTTACTCTCTATAAACTCGCAACTCGCAACCTGTTACTCATTACTGATTACTGATTACTTGTTACTTGTTTTGTTACTTATCACTCATCACTGTATTTATATACCCGACACTGACTATTTTTCTGCTTTCCTTTTCTTTCTTTTTTTCTATTTCTTAACTCGATACTCGATACTGTTTTGATATTAATTGATTACTGATTCCCTATCCGCTACACGCTCTACGCTCCACGCTAAATCTGTCTCAAGGCTTCCGTTGGTTCAAGTTTGGCGGCCTTCCTCGCCGGGATAACACAGGCAATAGTGGTAATAACTACCCCTAATATAAAGCAAAAAACAAGATTCTCCAAACTAAAGACGGTATAATAAATTGGGCTCATCAAAAATTCTGTGCTTTCTATTCCCTCAAAAGCCGCAGAATAATCGATACCGACAACGGAGAAAACCTTGGTCAATATTCCACCCAGTACAGTACCAATGGCACTACCAAGTATACCAATAATTGCTCCTTCCATGGTAAATAGATACAATATTTCCCTGCTTTTCAAACCCAGGGCACTCATCATACCGATTTCACGGGTACGTTCATTTATAATCATGATCAGAGTATTCACCAATACAAAACAGGACAATATGATGATAAAAATATAGATGGAATTGTACATTTTAACGGCAAAGTCAAAAAGTTCAATCAAATCATAACCCTTATTCCAAAGCTGCAAGGTATATTTTCCGGATTCATCTTCTTGGGAAAATAATTCATTGAGACCGGGCAAAACCGAAGCAGCTTTATCGTGATTTGAAGTAATCAAAAGTAATTCTGTTACCTCA
>JAUVOA010000309.1 GCA_030599445.1 Atribacterota bacterium
GAGAGGAGAAATGCATTAGGAAATATTTCTTCTTATTATATGGACATTAATCGGTGGCTGCCTATTATGCGCGAACCGGGTAGTGGATATTTTTCTACTCATGCCATAAACATGGTCAATGCCCTTCATCAAGGTCTTAAAATTATATTGGAAGAGGGTTTGGAAGAAAGGTTTAGAAGACATAGAAGATTTGCCCTCGCTTTCCAAGCAGGATTAGAAGAATTAGGGTGTAAACTGCTTCCCCCAAAAGAAGTAAGAGCTAATACTGTATCAACTGTGTTATATCCTTCGGGAATTGAAGATTTGACTTTCAGGGAAAAATTATACCAGCATGGTGTATTAGTCTCTGCAGGTAAAGGGGTATTAGCCGGTAAACTATTCCGCTTAGGGCATATGGGCAGTATTACAGAAAACGAAGTGGTTGCAACAATGAGTATTATCGAAAAAACCTTATCTGAATTTAGTTACGATTTTAAACTGGGCTCAGGAATAGGGGCTGCTGAAGAAATATTGTTTAAAGAATAAATATTTTTAAAGTTGGGTAATATTTTGGGGAGAAAAATATTTTTTTGGATACTATTAATTGTTTATTCTGTGGTGATTTTTATTTTTTCTTCCCGACCGGAAGTTGGAGTAGAACAATATTTTTATGGGCAAGATAAAGTTATACATTTTTTAACTTACGGCATCTATGCTTTTCTTTGTCTGGTAGCTTTAAGCGACAAAATATTACTCTTAAAATTATTTCACTATTTTTTAGCTTTAGCTTTTTCTGTTTCTTATGGAATATTTAATGAAATTTACCAGTATTTTATTCCGGAAAGGGAATTTTCTTTGGGAGATATTCTGGCTAATAGCTTGGGTGTAATTACTTTTCTTATTCTGGTATATATTTTTCTAAATAGAAAACGAAAAAAGGGAAACGAAAGTGCCTGGCACAGAAGTTTACATTAAAGGAAAATTATGAAGAAAAATTTATTCGTTCCCTCAAAAGGAGAATATGTCAAAGGCAAGAGGCCAGCAGTAGAATGTATCTTGTGTTCTATTATACAAAACGATCCTAAGGTAATTAATTTAGAGATAGTTAGAAGTAAAAATTTTATTGTAGCAGTTAATCTATATCCTTATAATCCTGGTCACCTGATGATTTTCCCTAATCGACATATAGAAGAAATTGAAAAATTATCTCTTTCTGAAATTGAGGAATTACATAAACTAACTATAATTTCCTTAAAAGTTTTAAAAAATCTGTACAACCCTCATGGTTTTAATATTGGATACAATTTAGGTAAAGACAGTGGAGCAAGCATCAAACATCTACACCTTCATGTTGTACCTCGTTATGAAAATGAATTAAGTTTTATAGATGTATTGAGTGGCTCAAAGATAATTGTAGAAGAACCTAAAGATACTGTGCAAAGACTTAAAAGAGAATATAAAAAATATGCTGAGGAATTATTAGATCAGTCAAATAAATAATTTATTATAATCTAACCAGTTAGTCGAAAGAATTTTTCTAAGGCAATGAAGAAGTATTAATTTATGAAAAATATTTTAATTTGTGGTCCTCCAGGAGTAGGAAAAACTACTTTAATCAAAAAGATATTAAAGAAAATAAATTTAAAAGCAGGAGGATTTTATACTGAAGAAATAAGAGGAAGGAGCAATCGAGTTGGTTTTAAAATTATTTCTCTTGATAATCAGGAAGGAATTCTAGCTCATATTAATATAAAAGATTCCCAGAGAGTGGGACGATATGGGGTAAATATCAATGATTTGGAGAATATCGGGGCAAGATCTCTTGAACAGGCCCTTAAAAATGATGATTTGATTATAATTGACGAAATTGGGAAGATGGAAGTATTTTCAGAGGAGTTTAAGGAAAAAGTATTAGATTGTCTAAGTTCAAAAAAAATTGTTCTTGCTGCCATAAGTATGGTTGGGGATAAATTTATCTCGAATATAAAAAGAAGAGATGATATTATCTTATTTAAAGTAACTAAGGAGAACAGAAATAAGCTGATAGAAACAATATCTTCTTTAATTTTAGAAAAGACTTTTAGATAAATAACTCTTTAAAAAATTAAGAAGATTGATGATGACATAAAGAAATACAAGTTATTTTAATGAAAATTTAATAAATAAAGGAAGGAGAAAAAATTGAATTTATTAAAAAAATTGTGTGAAACACCAGGAATTTCTGGCTATGAGGAGAGAATTCAGAAAGTTATTAAGGAAGAATTGGAAAAAGTAACAGATGAAGTAAAAATAGATAAATTAGGAAACCTTATTGGAATAAAAAAAGCTAAAAAATTATCAGGTAAGCCTGCTCCTAAGAAAGTGATGATTGCGGCACATATGGACGAGATTGGTTTTATGGTTAGTTTTGTTGATAAAGATGGCTTTTTAAGATTTGCTCCGGTGGGTGGATTTGATCCCAAAACTTTAATTGCCCAGAGGGTAATAGTTCATGGGGAAAAAGACATCGGGGGAGTAATAGGCTCCAAGCCCATTCATATTTTAAGCGAGGAAGAAAGAAAAAAACCACCAAAGATTAAAGATCTTTTTATAGATGTAGGGCTGAAAAAAGATGAAGTTTCACAAGGGATTGCAGAACAGAAGTTAGAAAATAAAAAAATAAACCAGAAAAATGAATCGCTTCTTGCTGAAGTGAATGACTTGAAAAAAGGTGATACGGCGATTGAATAGC
>JAUVOA010000316.1 GCA_030599445.1 Atribacterota bacterium
CTTCTAAAATTTCTAGAAATTTTAGAAGCATCAGTAATGCTATTGGCTGCTATAATAGACTCTAATTTTACATTATACTCGCGCGAAATACTCCAGAGGCTTTCTCCTTTTTTTACATAATAAATTATTTCCTCCGCTGCAGCTTCCTGATTATATCCTTCTGCTTTGGCAATATGCATATTAGTTATGGGTAGCTTCAATTTTTGACCTATAGACAGTCGGGATATTTCTTTTAAATTATTGGTAGAGATAATGGTATTCATCTTTACATCATATCTCTGAGATATACTCCACAAGGTATCTCCTTTTACCACAGTATAAGTTATAATAGTTGGTTCCTGTTTCTGATTAGTGTTAGATACTCCTCCTCCTATTGCGGGTATTTCTAATTTTTGGCCAAGTGATAAGAGGTCTTTATCCCTGAGATTATTTATATCAATAATAACTTCCACTGATACTCCATATTTTCGGGAAATATTCCATAGATTATCACCTGCTTTAACCGGATAAACAATCGGTTCTACATTTTCGGGCTGATTGATATTATCATTAATGTTATTGTTTTTTTTATCAATAACTGCCTGGTTAACAATATTTGTTTCAGCAACAGCATTTTCAGGTGAAGATATTTTCATTTCCTGCCCTATAGAAATTAATTCTGAATTAGCAATGTTATTGGTGGCAAGAATTTGATTTACAGAAAGATTATATTTTTGAGCAATTGACCATAAAGTCTCTCCCTTTTTTACGATATGCATATCATGATCAGCGGCAGGGAGATTATCTTGAAGGATTTTGATTATCTGTCCGATGGATAAAATATCCTTATCTTCAATATTATTAAGAGCTAAGATTGGTTTTAAGGGTGTATTGTATTGTTTGGAAATGCTCCATAGAGTATCGCCATTAGTTACTGTATGGATAATAAATTCATCATTATTATCAGCAAAAGAATAAAAAGGAATTGAAAAGATAAACAATAAAAGTAGGGTAACGAAAATAATAGAATTTTTCTTATTTCTATTATGCTTTTGAGCTAAATACATCCTCTGTTCCTCTTTGCTTAGAAATTAATAACTAAAAAATGAAGTAAAAAATAAAGAATTAAGAAGTTTCCTCAGGCAGCTAAGCAGCTACTTCTTCTTTTTTTTGGGTTTCTTTTCTAAAAAATTATCAATAACATTCTTTTTAAAACGCCAGATTCTTCCGATTTTAACCGCCGGAATCTTATTAGTTCTTGCCCATTGATAGACAGTAAGAGGTTTTACTTGTAAATATTTCGCTACTTGTTTTGCAGTTAAATATTCTTCCATCTCATAAACCTCCCTTGATTTATGTAGATTTCTTTATATTATATTATTGTTTTTTGATGATTTTGTCAATTTTTTTTATATCGACTAAATAATTTGTGAATTGGAGAATTAGTAAATTGGTAAATTGCTCACTCACCTTCCACTTTTATCCCTTTCTTTATGCAGCATATCTCCTATCTCGCGGGCAACCCGATAAGGCTTTGTCAAAATTCTTATGGGCATAGACTTTAGAAAATGAGATAGATCTTTTTTTATCTCCTCGGTTATTCGATGAGGTTTGGTTAACACCCTATCTATAAAATCTGCAGTGTAGGTTTCTAATAATTTTTCCCGGTCAATTCTAATTTCGTTTCCGCAAATATTACACTTAATATCTTCTAAATATTCACCTTTGTAGATAATGGTATGATTAGTTTCTTTATTGCAGTGAAGACAAAAAAGCTGAGCTTTTACTTTACTGGTCATTTGTTCTTAAGTTCGCTGTATCGAACTTTTACCTCCTTTTTTAATCCGGTAAAAACCATTCCATCTACTCTTCGCTTAAAACCTGTGCCAATCTTTTGTACATCTGGTAAGATTTCATTACTTTTTTTATATGCTCTCTGGTCTCAGAATAAGGAACATTTTCTATAAAGTTATCCAGGTCAGATCTATCATATTGCTTTAACCACTTACTGGTTGTACCTGGGCCGGCATTATAACCAGAAATCACCAATATTGAATCATTAGAAAATCTTTCTTCTAGGTAATCAATATACCAGCACCCCAAATTAATATTAACCTCGGAGTCAAAGAGCATTTCATCATTAAAATCTTCAACATTTAATTTCTCAGCAATCCATTCCCCGGTTGAAAAAATTATCTGCATCAATCCTCTTGCACCCGCCACCGATTCATTCCAGGGATTAAATCTGCTCTCTTCCCTAATCATAGCCAAAACAAGCAAGGGATCTATTTGGTATTCCAAAGCACGTTCTCTAATTACATCCCCATAATAAAGAGGATAGAGACTTTCCCATAACTCAAGGGGTAAATCCTCTAATTGATGATTATCTTCCAAGTAATTAAAAATTATTTCGCTATAGTTTAAAGAAACATTGTAATCTTTATTCTTTTTATAAAGGCTGCTTAACCTAAATAATAAAAAGATATTCCCGGAATTATGATTTAATGTTTCCTTTAATTCAATTATTGATTCTTGGTAAAAACTAATCTCTTCAAATAATTCTGCTTTAAGTAGTGACAGCTGGCCTTTCCCCTCTA
>JAUVOA010000114.1 GCA_030599445.1 Atribacterota bacterium
GTTATCCTAATAAAATATCATTTTTGATGTAGGGGTCGGATTTATCCGACCCGGTTTTTTGGTAATTTATTTTAACGGGCTTGATGAATCAAGCTTCTACACCATTAAAACTAAATTTTTTAAACTTTTTTTTAATTTTAAGTTTTGAGCTTTGGTTTTGCGTTTTAAGTTTACAATAATACACGATACGAAAAAAGTAAGGAGATAATAATTATGTTTAACCTTTCCAATCAAGAAAAAATTACCATAATTTTGTTATTAATAGTGATAATAGTAGGGGTAGGAATAATTTTGAATAAAAATATTAATAAAGAAGATAATTTTATTGTAAATCGTGCTTCAGATATTTCAGAAAATAATCCTGCAATAAAAATAGAAGTTCCACCGGTTATTATTCATATCGCTGGTGCAGTTAAAAACCCCGGAGTTTATCAATTAAAATCAACCGATAGAATTGTTGATGCAGTAAAAATTGCAGGAGGAGCAACCGAAGAGGCCAACTTGGATTCGATTAACCTTGCTGCTCTTCTTAGGGATGGACAAAAAATAATTGTTCCTTATAAAACTTATAGTGAAACCGGTGAAGAAATTAATACAAATACATATAACCATACGGCAAGTGTGTATTCTTCTTCTCCGGTTTCTACCTCTGCGAAAATTAATATTAATACCGCTAATGCGAATATGTTACAGACTTTACCCGGAATTGGACCGGTTCTTTCAGAAAGAATAATAGAATATAGAAATCAAAATGGATTTTTTGGAGTGATTGATGATATAAAGGATGTTTCCGGAATTGCAGAAAAAAAATATGAAGGAATTAAAGATCTAATTTGTATCCAATAAAAAATATATCTTTAGATAGCAAATACAATGTTATTAGACCCCTACCTATAATTTTAGCTCTATATATAATAGGTATAATTTATGGTAAATTTATTAGCATTAATCTAATATTTTTATTTTCTATCATAATGCTATTAATATTAATTTCAATTATAAGTTTTGTAAAGCAGTGGAATATAACCACTGCTTTATTGTTTTTAATAATATTTTTAATCGGCATATTAAATTATAATCTAAATTCTAATCCCATTGGGGCTAACCATATAGCAAATTTTGTAGAAGATAAGAAGTTAACAATTATTTGTACGGTTTTAGACAAAGAATATTATCCCAATCAGGAGAAAATATCTTTTAAGGTCAAAGCAAACCAAATAGAAAGAGGAGATTACAGTATTGAAACACAGGGCTTAATATTGGTGAATACCTATTTGGGGGATTGTCCATATGAGTACGGAGATGTGCTTAAAATTAAAGGGAAATTAGAGAAGCCCACAGGAAAAAATAATTTTGGCGAGTTTGATTATGAATTATATTTAGCTCGAGAAAAGATCTTCGCTTATCTCAATATCTGGCAGGAAAAAGATATTCAAAAAATTGGAGAAGATGATTCTAATTTTTTGGTATCATTCTCCTTATCAGCAAGAAATAAAATAAAAGATATTACCAAACTGACCTTGCCACCGCCGTATAGTTACCTTCTTATAGGTATGCTATTAGGAGAAAAAGGTTTTATTACTCCTAATTTGAAAGAAGTATTTACCGATGCAGGGATTATGCATGTATTAGCAGTTTCAGGTTTACATGTAGGTATAATTGCTATGGCCTTACTTGCTTTCTTAAGTATATTACGGTTACCGAAGAAGCTTAAATTGCTAATCTTAATATTAATTCTAATAATGTATGCATCTATCACTGGTTTTCGTCCTTCGGTATTAAGAGCGACCATTATGTTTATTCTATTAATAGGTGGGAAATTAATCAATAGAAGTAGAAATCTTAATACTTCTCTATTTTTTGCAGCGTTTGTAATCTTGTTATCTAATCCCTTAATACTATATGATGCTGGTTTTCTCCTATCCTTTATAGTAACTTTTTCTATTATAAATTTATCACCAATCTTGCAAGGATTATTTTCTAAAATAGTAGTCTGGATTAAAAATCCTTTAGCGGTTTCAACAGCTGCCTGGATAGGACTTTTTCCGCTTTCTGCATATTTTTTCACTAAAGTATCGATAATATCCATTGTTTCCAATATATTTATTGTTCCTTTAACCGGGATAGCGGTAATATTAGGATTTTTAACCTTTTTTATCGGAATGGTAAGTATTTATCTAGCCGCTATAATTGCAAATATAAACTACCTGGTGTTGAATCTAATCACCTTAATAGCGAAATTATTTTCTTCACTTCCTTTTGCCTTTGTTTATGTTGCTCAACCGTCAATTATGGTAATTATTTTATATTATTTAACAGTATTTTTTATTGTTGAAATGTTTTATAAAAAAACACTATCGCAAAAAATAAAGAAAAAAGCTGTCTTAATAGTATTATCAGTTGCATTGCTACTAATTATTATTCAGGTATTTTATCCAACAGACAATCTCAAAGTAAATTTTATAAATGTTGGACAGGGAGATTGTATCCTAATTGAAGCCCCTAATAAGATAAATATCTTAATCGATGGAGGAGGAACCCCTCAAAGTGCTTTTGATGTGGGAAGTAAAATCGTTATACCTTACTTGAGAAGAAAAGGGATAAACGAGATTGATTTGTTAATCTTAACTCATCCTCATTTAGATCATTTAGAAGGATTATTGCCGGTATTAAAGGAATTTAAAGTAGGTATGGTTTTAGATAGTGGATTACTCTGTGATATATCAGCATATAAAGAATTTATTTCTCTAATACAAAAAAAGGGCATACCATATCATAAAGCTAAAGCCGGAGATAATTTTATATTTAGTAACAATTTGGAAATATTTTTACTTAATCCTTTGTATGATTCTGATTTCTATGACGAATCTGATTTTAATAATGCGTCAATTGTGGTAAAATTATTCTATAAAAATGCAGATTTTCTTTTTACCGGAGACATAGAGGAAGCTGCTGAAAAAAAATTATTGGTCTGGGAGAATATTTTACAGAGCGATATATTAAAAGTTGGCCATCATGGAAGTACAACTTCTACTAATTTAGAATTTTTAGATAAGGTTGACCCAAGCATTGCAGTTATTACTGTGGGCAAAAATCATTTTGGGCATCCTTCGCAGAAAATTATAGAAAGATTAGAAGATAAGAATATACAAATATATCGGACAGATGAAGACGGAACGATAATTATAAGAACAAACGGCCAGGAATATTGGATAAGAACGCTGAGGTAAAATAATTAAAATGAACCAAGGAAGATAAATGAATTACGAAAGTATGTTAAGCCTTATAAAACAAGAAAAGATATATCCTGTTTACCTGTTATATGGAAAAGAAAATTATTTAAAAGAAGACATTTTAAAAAAACTTCGAAAAAGATTAATTAACCCTGCCTATAGAGAGTTAAATTATAAGGTTTTTTATGGTGAAAAAATTTCTATAAATGTGGTAATAAATGATTTAAAAATACTGCCTCTAATATCTGAACATAAATTAGTAGTAATAAAGGAAGCAGAAAATATTAACAAAAATGATGAGAAGAAATTAGTAAATTATTTTAACCAGCTCAACTCAAAAAATATTTTTTCTACCCTAATAATTATCTATAAGGAGGGTAGGCCAAACAAAGAATTAATAACAGCAATTAAAAGGATAGGAATAATAGCTAATTTTAACATTACAGATAAAGGAAAATTAGCCTTATGGATAAAATCTAAATTCAGGCAGAGTAATAAAAAAATTACTCAGGAAGCTCTATTTTATTTACAATCTATAGTTGGTCCTGATTTAGCCCGCCTTTTTAATGAAATAGAAAAAATAGATATTTATACAAAAGACCATAAAATAATAGAAAAAGAAGATGTTATGATAACGATAGGTGGTTCAGAGGCAGTTAATATATTTAAGGTATTAGATTCTGTTGGAAATAAAGACATAAAAAATGCAATAGATGGTTTGGTAAAGTTAAATCAAGGCAACCTTCATCATTTATCCATATTTGCCATGATATACAGGCAAATAAAACTTATACTTCAAACAAAATTATTAATTGCAGGTGGATTTAATTTTAAAGAAGTAGAGAAGAAACTAAAACTTCCTTACTTTGTTGTCGAAAAAATAATAAAACAGTCTAAAAAATATACTTTTAAGGAAATTTGTAAATCTTATGAATTATTGAATATTGCTGACTTAGCATTTAAAGATAGCCAGCAGGAACCCAAAATTATTTTAGAAGAATTGGTTATGAATATTATAAAATGCAGTAATAAGTAATAAGTAACGGGTAATGAGCATAAATTTACTAAATCCTAAAAACTGGTTACTTATCACGTGTTACACATATAAATTCAGTAACAAGTAATATGTAATGAGTAATATGTAATAAGTCACGAGTTGCAAGTTTGAAAAAGAAGGGGTGTATTGTATATGTCTGTTAATGATGATTCCACCCCATAATCGTTGGACAGGCGTCTCGCCTGTCTATTGGTAGTTATATTGTGTGTAAACTAGAGAAGAGCGCACAGATGAGTATATCGTGAAGAGAATAAAAGAGAGATAAAAAGTAGGGACGTATGGCAAAATAAAACGGGTCGGATAAATCCGACCCATACATTAAAGACAATATATTATATAAAAATGTTTTGAATTTTTAATTATGATTTTACTTTTTTGGTTTCAGTTTTTTTAGTCGCTGGTTTTTTCACAGCCTTTACTGTCTTTTTAACTACTGGTTTTTCTTTAGTTTTAGTTGTTTTCGTAGTCTCTGTTTTTTTCTTAGGGGCTACTACTTTCTTAGCAACCGGTTTTTTCACAGCCTTTACTGTCTTTTTAACTACTGGTTTCTCTTTAGTCGCTACTACTTTTTTAGGGACAGCAGGTGCAGACTTCTTTATTTGGTCTGGTTTTATTAAAGTACTTAGTTTTTTAGTTAAGTTTGATTTTTGGCGTGAGGCAGTATTTTTAGGTAAGATGCCTTTGCTGACAGATTTATCTAAAATTGAAATAGAATCTTTAAAATACTTACTTGTATCTTCTTTGTTTTTTTCCGAGAGGGCAAGATTGAATTTTTTAATGGTGCTTTTTATTTTTGATTTATAAGATATATTTCTTTGGTGACTTTTTTCAGAGGTTTTAACTCTTTTTTTTGCTGATTTTATTTGGGGCATAAATATTTCCTTTCGATAATGTTAAATTTTACTGGATAAAGTTTAACATTAATTTAATTTAAAATCAAGCCTCTTCGTATATCGTATATCGTATATCATATATCGTGAAGATTGTTACCCGGTTAGCCAGTTTGCCAGTTAATAGATCAAGTAATATGTCCTACTTACTGTAAATCGAGAACTGAAAACTGTAAACGTGTATTTAATGCTAACAACTAATTCGTATCGAGTATTGCGTTAGGAAAATAATAGCCTGGAGATAAAAAAGAAAATGGAAACAAAACATAAAATTGCTAAGTATGCAGGAATAGTAATCATTGCCACTATATTTTGTAGAGTATTGGGTTTGGGTAGAGAAATAGTGATTTCCAATAGATTTGGAGCAGGGATTGAAACAGATGCCTTTTTTATCGCCTTCATGATTCCCAATTTACTGAGGAGTTTTTTAGGAGAAGGGGCTTTAAATTCAGCTTTCA
>JAUVOA010000234.1 GCA_030599445.1 Atribacterota bacterium
GAAAACCTTTTAAATGTCCCTGGAAATGTTTAAAGACTTGTAATTTTAAAAAGGCACCTTAATGTATCGCCCTTGCCATAACTAATGCCCAAAAAGGAAAACTTGAAGATGGATTTGCTTTTGCAGGAAGCAATGCTTATCGCGTGGATAAGATTATTTCGGTTAAGAAACTTATAGAAAATCTATTAGAAGAATATGAAAAAGCTTCATATAATAATTATTGATTAATTCCTATTTCAGAAGATATCTTTTTTCTTTCCCCTATTTTCCCTTATTATTTTGTGTCATCCCCGTACCCCCTCATAACTATAATAAAATCTATAAGTGTTAGCGTAAGCTTTAGTGGGGTAGTAAGATAAAAAGAAGAATGTTGCTTTTTTTCTTAACTCAATACTCAATACTCGATACTATATTTTTGACGCCAGAGAAAATTCCATAGTTATATGTTAGAATTATAGATAAAAAGAAAAATAAAGAGGTGTAATGTTGCTATTAGGTTTTATCCTAATGACAGGCGAGACGCCTGTCCTACGTTTTGAGTAGAGCTTACTTATCACATCTACAGGAGGATAGAATCATAAAAATTGAAAAAATAATACGTTCAAAGAGAAAAAGCATTGCTATGTATATAAATGACGATGCCGTATTAATAGTAAGGGCACCTTTTAATACCAGCGAAGAAATTATAAATAAAGTTGTAATAAAATATAAAGATCGATTACAGAAAACGCAAAAAGAAGTACAACTGAGGAATTTAAAATTTAATAAAAAAGAATTTGTTAATGGAGAAAGATTCCTTTATCTGGGGAATTATTATAATTTAAAGTTAGTAGATAATCGAGAAATTCTACTGGATTTTAAAGACGAATTTTTACTTTCAAAAAAATATTTATCATACGCGAAAAATATTTTTATTATTTGGTACAAGAGAAGAGCATATGAAACAATATCCCAGAGAGTTAGATTGTATGCACAAAAAAGAGGGTTTAAATATAGTAAAATAAATATCACCAATGCACGAAAGAGATGGGGTTCTTGCTCTCACCAAGGTAATCTAAGCTTTGCCTGGAGATTAATTATGGCTCCTTTACCTATTATAGATTCTGTTGTTGTTCATGAGCTGGTGCATCTTGAAGTGAAAAATCATTCAAAAGCATTTTGGAACAAAGTAGGAAGCTTAGACCCGGAATATAAAGAACATAAAGATTGGCTGAAAAATAATGGGCATTTATTGAGGGTGAAATGACATTTTGTGAATACGACGATGCCTTATCGTGAACGACAAGGGACGTTTTGTGTTATAAAAAAATACCGGATTCCCGTTACCCGCCTCTAAAACACCATTTTATAAGGCTTTCCCGCTTGTATTTTTATTATCTTTAACTCAACCATTAAAGCCTTTTAAGAAAATCTACAATCAATATAACAATTTGTAAAATAATTAACCTGGTGTACATTCTTAATTTTAAAATAACCAGGAATTTGTATTAAAAAATTAGCTTTAGTACAATAAAAATTGTAAAATATTAATAATATATTGAATGAGCTGCAGTAATACAAAGGAAAAATATTATAGGAGGATGATCATGTTTTTCTCTTTAATAAAAAATAGAAGAAGCATAAGAAAATATAAGAAACAGGAAATAGAAAAAGATAAAATTGAAAAACTTATGAAGGCAGCATTACTTTCTCCATCATCAAAAGCCAGGTATCCTTGTGAATTTATCTTTGTAAACGATAATGAATTACTGGCAAAATTATCCCACTCAAAACCACATGGTTCCGCATTTCTAACTAATGCTCCTTTGGGAATTGTAGTCACTGCTGATTCAACTAAATCTGATGTATGGGTAGAAGATGCATCTATAGCAACTACTTTTATTATATTAGCAGCTGAAACACTTGGCTTGGGGGCTTGTTGGATACAAATTAGAAAAAGAAAATATTCTAAAACCATTGACTCTGAGGAATATATAAGAAATATATTGTCAATTCCAGATAATAGGCGTGTCTTAGCAATAGTTGGAGTGGGATACCCTGATGAAATTAAGATGCCAAGACAAGAAGGAGATTTGGAGTATGATAAGATATTTTTTAATCAATATGGTAATTATTAAAAAATCCTTGAAATGTTTAAAAGCCAAGAGTGATTAGTGTGGTTATGTGACAAATAAAAGTCTACCCCCCTTTTTTTATAGTTTATTCTATTTTTACGGACATATTAATAGAAGACGATATTAAAGATTTACTAAAAAATTTACTATTATAAAAAAGTTGAAAAAATAAGGAGATATTAATGGAGATATTGCATGTAGGATTAATCTTGGTAACTGGCGTTGCAGCCGGATTTATGAATACTTTAGGGGGTGGAGGTTCACTGCTTACTTTACCGATGCTTATCTTTTTAGGATCGCCAGCAGCGGTTGCAAATGGAACTAACCGTATTGCCTTGATAGTTCAGAATGTTGTAGCTGTGAGTAATTTTCGTAGAAAAGGATTTTTCTACCCAAAGTTAGGCATCACTTTAGCTATCCCGGCAGTTTTAGGCTCTTTTTTAGGAGCAAGGATTGCCATATCTATTCCTGAAGAATTATTCCAAAAGGTTTTAGCAGTAATTATGATTGTAATCCTGGTTTTAATTCTTACTCGCCCGGAGAAAAAATTTTTAAAAAAAATTGAAGGGGAAAATCTAAATTCTACCCGCCTTATAATATCCATATTTGTTTTTTTTGGTGTAGGTGTTTATGGTGGATTTATTCAAGCTGGAGTAGGATTTGTTATCATCTCAGCCCTGGCTTTAATTACGGGAATGTCTTTAGTAAAAATTAATAGTTTGAAAGTATTTATAGTTCTTATTTATGTTTTTTCTTCTTTTATAATTTTTATAATTCATGGCAAAGTAGATTGGATTTTAGGATTAACCTTAGCTATCGGGAATGCCTTGGGTGCGTATTTAGGTAGTAATTTTGCGGTGAGTAAGGGAGATAAATGGATTAGAGTATTTATTGTTATAGCAATTTTATCTATGTCTGCTAAATTGCTTGGACTTTTTAATTTTTTGGGGTAATAAAAGTAATTTTTTAAAAATAAGCGTATAAAGTTTTTTAAATATACGACCGAAGTATTAACTTAAAAAGGACATATTATAAATAAAGCCTCTAATTTCATAGGATTTCGAAGAAGTAGATACAGAATATAGAGGTTATAGAAATTTGATGAACGAACCAAGGAGACAGTAGATGTTTTTACCCACCACTAAAGAAGAGATGAAAGAATTGTCTTGGGATAGGTTGGATGTAATTATTGTAACCGGGGATACCTATATAGACAGTCCGTACATCGGAGCAGCGGTTATAGGAAAGGTGCTTTATGCAGCAGGTTATAA
>JAUVOA010000281.1 GCA_030599445.1 Atribacterota bacterium
AATCCAATCGGAAAGGTGGTAAAAGATGATTTTGAAGAAGATGATTATTCAATAGATGATTCTGCCTTGGCTTACCGCTCAGCAAAAGGTTTGGTGATTATTACCGGCTGTTCTCATTCAGGGATCTGTAATATCGTAGAATATGCTAAAAAGATTTGCAGGGATGATAGGATAATAGATATAATCGGAGGATTTCATTTGCTTGATCCGGAAAAGAAACAGTTAGAAGGTACTTTGAAATATTTAGAGAAAATCAAACCCTACGAAGTGCATGCCTGCCACTGCACCGATTTAAAATCAAAAATTGCCTTATCTCAAGTAATAAACCTTAAAGAAGTAGGTGTAGGACAAACCCTGGAATTTTGATAGATAATTAAGATAGGTTATAAGTAAAATGAAAGTGGAAGATAAAAAAGTTAGCTCTTATCTTTCCGGAGAGGTTTTATGGAAGAAAAAAGAATAGCACAACGATTCTGGGAAATAGATTTCCTGCGGGGAATTGCCATAATAATGATGGTGCTCTACCACTTGCTTTATAATCTGCACTATTTTGCTCAGTATAATGTCAATGTATATTCTGGTTTTTGGATGTATTTTGCGCGAACAACTGCTACGATATTTATTTTTTTAGTCGGGGTATCCCTTAGTGTCAGTTTTTCCAGGACTAAGAAGATTCATAAGGATAGAAATAAATTATTCATAAAATATCTTCGAAGAGGTTTGAAGATATTTTCTTGGGGTTTAATTATAACTCTGGTGACGCGAATATTTTTAGGTAAGGCCTTCGTAATTTTTGGTATACTTCACCTCATCGGAATTTCCATTATCTTAGCTTATCCTTTTCTGAAACTCCGCTATTGGAATCTATTAATTGGTTTGATTTGTATATTTTTGGGGGCATATTTAAGGGGTTTTGCTTTTGATTTTTATTGGCTGTCATGGTTAGGGTTTAAGCCAGCTCAATTTTATTCAGTTGATTATTTTCCCCTTTTACCCTGGTTTGGTGTGGTTTTAATAGGAATATTTTTTGGTAATTTACTCTATTCAGATTACTCTCGGAGATTTCAACTTGTTGATCTTTCTTTCTTTTCAGGGATAAAAGTGTTCTGTTTTTTAGGAAAACATTCCTTATTAATTTATTTACTCCATCAGCCCTTAATAATTGCGGTACTCTATCTTTTTGGCATGGTGAATGTAAATTTACTCTAAATTTATTTGTTTTTTTTAGGCATTTATTTATAAAAAGTTCTCCAATATTTTAATCTTGTAAAAATTAAATTACAGCAAATAGATTATTTGAGATTTTTTACTATTTTATTAAATTGGTCTCCCCGGTCAAATTCATTTTTAAACATCCCAAAACTGGCTGCTGCAGGGGAAAGAAGAATAAGGTCATTTGCTTCAGCATGTTGCAGGGCTATTTCGACTCCTACTTTAAGATTTGAGATTTGAATAATTTTTTTTGAATCAAGATGTTTTTTTAAGGCAGAGAGTATTTTTAAGGAAGCATCATAAGCGGGATGTTGCAGGAGGATAATCTTTTTAACTTTTTTGTCTTGTCCGATAGCTTTCGCAAAGTTTTCATAGTTTAGTTTTTTATCTTTGCCGCCCAAGAACAAGATAATAGGATGTTTGGGAAAAGATTCTAAAGCTGCTAAAGTTGCTTCCGGAGTGGTGGCACAGGTATCATTATAAAATTTAACTCCTCTAAACTCCCCAATAAATTCTAATCTGTAAGGAACTCCGGGAAAACCTTTTAAGGCTTTTAGAATAATTTCACCTGGAACATTATGTATAAAGCATACCGTGCTTGCTGCTAAAATATTTTCCAGATTATGTGGCCCGGGTAGAGGGAGGTCAGAGATTTTAGCAAAGGGCATTTTATATTCTCTTGATTGAAAGAATAGCTCATCATTTTCTAAATAACAGCCTGGCTCTATCTTTTTTTTAGCACTAAACCAATACACTTTAGAGTTAGTTTCCCTTTTAGCCCGATGGGTCTCCTTGTTATCGAAATTTACCACTAAATTATCATTTGATTGTTGATATTTAAAAATTAACTTTTCTGCTTGTGCATATTTTTCAAAATTAGAATAGCGGTCTAAGTGGTCTGGCAGGATATTGGTTAGGATGGTAGTATGGGGTTTAAATTTACGGTCTTTTATCCCCTCCATCTGCCAGGTAGATATTTCTAAGATTACCCATGTTTGAGGATTGATTCTTTCTAAAATATCTAAAACGGAGATACCAATATTACCGGCTAAAATTGTATCTTTTTGAGCTTCTTTAAAAATATGATAAATAAGTTGAGATACAGTGCTTTTACCTTTAGTTCCGGCAACGGCAATTATATTTTTTGTGGGGCAAAGCTGAAAGAAAAGATCCAAATCGGTTTTAATAGGAATTTTATGTTTCCGGGCAATTTTTAAATACTTTGAATTATGGGGGACAGCCGGGTTTTGAATTACCATATCTGTATTGATAAAATCTTCTTCTCTATGTCGGCCCAGGATATATTTAATATCAAAACCTTTTAATTTTTTCAAAGAAGGTCCAAGTTCTTCTTCAGTCTTTAAATCTGTAACTAAAATTTTAGCACCCGCTTTTACTAAAAACCGGGTAACTCCCAAGCCACCTTGATTTAATCCTAATCCCATTATGGTAATTCTTTTATTTTTTAAATCCTCAGTATTTTTTATCATTCGAAATATAATCCCTTTTTAATTTATCTTTCCTTAATAAAATTAAAAAACCTGCTTTCTAAATATAACAAAATTAAACTAATATTTCAATTAATAAAAATCGTATCTCGTATACATTTAATTAGCTGTTTAGTTGGTTACCTGGTTAGTTAGTTGAGGAATTAGTATATTGAAGAATTAACATTAAACTAATTAACCAACAAACCAGTTACCTAGCTAACTAAATACTAACGACTATTCACTATTCACTAACGA
>JAUVOA010000038.1 GCA_030599445.1 Atribacterota bacterium
ATGCTTGTCCTTATGGCACAATATATCCTGAAAATGTTCCGTTATTAATTCATAATTGTGATTTTTGTCTTGATAGAAGGGACCAGAAAAATGAATTGTTATGCGTAAAGAGCTGCCCTTATGGTGCATTAAGTTTAAAAAAAGGCGATATTAAACTGGATGAAAATACTTTTTTAGTCGGTGATAACATTATAGTTCACTCAATTCATTGGAATAGAGAGAAAGCATGATTTATATTTTTTATTTTTTATTTTTTGGATTTCTATTAACAGCCATTATTGGACTTTTAGCCAGTTGGATAGATAGAAAGGTTACAGCGAAGGTTCAATATCGTGTGGGTCCACCTCTTTTGCAACCATTGATAGATATTGTAAAGCTTTTAGGTAAGGAAACACTTATTCCAGCAGGTTCATCAAAGATAACGTTCTTGATGGCCCCAGTTATTGGATTGGCAAGCGTGATATTAGTATCTACTTTATTATGGATAAATAATATTTATCCTGCAAAGAGTTTTTTAGGTGATTTAATAGTAGTATTATATCTTTTGGTTATCCCTTCTATAAGTATTATTATAGGTGGTTTTGCATCAAGAAATCCACTTGCAAGTTTAGGTGCATCAAGAGAGATGAAGCTTATATTAAGTTATGAACTTCCTTTTATACTTGCGATATTAGTTACAGTAATAAAATCTGGATTTACTTTTAGACTTGGTGAGATATTAACTTTTCAAGCACAGAATGGGGCGTTTGTTAGAAGTTGGTCTGGTACTTTAGCACTAATTGTGGCAATAATATGTATGCAAGCGAAATTAGCGCTAGTTCCTTTCGACATCCCTGAAGCAGAGACAGAGATCGTGGGTGGTCCATTAATAGAATATTCGGGTTCTGGACTTGCTATTTATAGACTTATGAAGAATATGCTTATGTTTACAGTTCCATTCTTTTTAATAATTGTATTTATTGGTGGTTTAAGGCTTGATGGCATACATCTCTTGTATGGTGTATTAAAATATATTGGGTTAGTCGCCTTGATGACGGTTATAAGAAATACTAATCCCCGTGTAAGAATTGACCAGGCCGTCAAGTTTTTCTGGGGGCCCATGACTATAATTGCTATAATAGCTATAATATTGGCATTATTAGGAAGATGATATGAGTATAAAATTAAAAGCACTTCTAAAATCGCCGTGGGTATTTCATTTGTCTACCGGTAGTTGTAACAATTGCGATATTGAAATACTGGACTGCCTTACTCCGAGATTCGATATCGAGAGATTTGGCATGCTTCTTGTAGGGAGTATAAAACACGCTGATGTTCTTTTAATTACTGGTTCAGGTAATCGGAAGTCGATGGAAAGGGCAAAAAGACTATATGAACAGATGCCAAAACCATGCTTGGTGGTAGCAGTAGGAGAATGTGCTTTATCAAGAGGCATGTTTATTCATAGTTATAACTGTCCTGTTCCGATAGATAAGGTTATTCCTGTCGATGTTTATATACCGGGTTGCCCCCCCAAACCAGAGGCGATTATTGCCGGTATAGTAAAATTGATTGAGAAAGTTAAAAAAGGTACTGCGAAAAAGTGATCAGTTCGACTACATTGATTATCATACTTAACGACAAAGGAGACGGAGCATGACGCGAGAAGAAGTTTTAGGTGATTTAAGAAAAAAATTTAAGGATGATATAGTTGAAATTTTAGATGAGCGTTCCAAGAAGGTATATATCGAGATTAAACAAGAATCATTAGTCAAGGTAGCGAGCTATATTTTTAAAGATTTAAAAGCACGATTCAATACTGCCTCCGGTGTAGACATGCGGAATCATATGGAGATTCTTTATCATTTTTTGATTGAGGATATTAACCTGTTGATTTCTCTGAGAGTAAAATTACAAAAATCAAAACTGGAGATAGATTCTCTTTTACCTATATTTGAAGGTGCAAACTGGATAGAAAGAGAGATGCATGAAATCTTAGGTATAAATTTTAAGGGTCATCCTGATTTGAAGAGACTTCTTTTACCAGATGACTGGCCAGATGGTGTTTATCCGTTAAGAAGAGATTATAAAGAGTGGGATAAGAATGTTATAAGAGATAGAGGAGTATAATGGAAAAAACAATAATACCAATAGGACCGTATCATCCATTACAGGAGGAGCCGGAATTCTTTATGCTTACTGTTGAAGGAGAAAAGGTCGTAGATATTGAAGTACGAATTGGATATAATCATAGAGGAATAGAGAAACTTTCTGAAATGAAGTCATTCGATCAGTCCACTTTTTTGATTGAGAGAATTTGTGGTATATGTTCAACAAGTCATCCCTTTGCTTATACAAGGGCAGTAGAAGATATTATTCCTGTAGAGGTGCCAGAGAGGGCTAAATATATAAGGACTATAATAGCTGAAGGTGAAAGGATACACTCACATCTACTATGGTTAGGTCTTGCCGGACATTTCTTAGGATATAATACTGTATATATGTGGGTCTGGAAGCTAAGAGAAGAGATTCTTGATGTGATGGAGATATTAACCGGGAACAGAAATAGTTATGCTATGTTTAAGCCCGGAGGTATAAGAAGGGATATAAAATCTGAAGATATACCAGTGGTTATTAAAAAGATGGATTCTATCGTGTCTACATTGGAGATGTTGAAAAAAGCAGTTATAGATGATCCGGTTATACATGCTCGGACGAAAGGAATAGGTATTCTTTCAAAAGAAGACGCTATAAATTATTGTGCTCTTGGACCCACTGCAAGAGCTTCAGGTGTAGCCAGAGATGTGAGAAAAGACTCACCCTATGGAGCTTATGATAAAATAGAGTGGGATATGATAGTTACCCATAATGGTGATGTTTTTGATAAATTGGTGGTAAGAATATTGGAGGTATTTGAGTCAATAAAGATAATAAAGAACTGCTTTTTGAACCTACCAGGTGGTGAAATAGATGCTAATATTAAGGATATTCCTCCTGGGGAAGGTATAGGATTTATAGAAGCGCCAAGAGGCGAATGTTTCCATTATGTAAAAAGCGATGGTACAAACAGGCCTGTTCGTCATAAGGTAAGGGCGCCTACATTTATGAACCTTCCTACATGTAAAGCTACTATTATAGGTGAATACATTTCAGATGCAACGATAATTTTAGCTGCAATAGATCCTTGCTATTGCTGTACTGAAAGAATGACCGTATGTAATACAAAGAGGAAGAAGATATATACTGGAAAAGATTTAATTAAACTTTCTCGGGAAAAAACCGAGATATTAAGAAACAAGATGGGAGTTAAATGAATTTAACTGCGCAGTTTTTTAAATTCGATAATCTATCTATATTTGTGGGAATATTTATTGGAATATTTTTCCTGCTAATTACTATTTATTCTTTTGGGTTTATGTGGCAGAGAAAAAAACTGATTTACTATTATTCTTATTTAATCCTTACTTTTATAAGTTCACTTGGTGCTGTCTTTTCCAATAATCTTATTCTTTTTATGGTATTCTGGGGATTTTTAGGATTTCTTTTATATTTATTAATAGAATTTGCTCAAACGGAAAATGCATCTTATACGGCTAAGAAAGCGTTCATAATAATTGGTGGTACAGATGCTCTTATGCTTCTTGGGCTGGCTCTTGTATGGCGCCTTACAGGTTCGCTTCAGATGGATGAGATAAGTATAAGTTTAAATACAAAGGTAGCGGTTTTGGCATATATGTGCCTTGCAGCGGGCGCCTTTGCCAAGGCAGGTGCTATGCCGTTTCATACTTGGGTTCCAGATACCGCCGAAGACGCCCCCACACCTGTTACTGCCTTTTTACCGGCATCACTGGATAAGCTTTTAGGTATATACTTCCTTGCCAGGATTACCCTTGATATGTTTAAGATGAATCCAGCCATAAATACCGTCTTAATGATAGTAGGTAGTGTTACCATTGTGGCGGCAGTTATGATGGCTCTTATACAGCATGATTTAAAGAGACTTTTAGGATATCATGCTGTAAGCCAGGTCGGATATATGGTCTTAGGAATTGGCACTGGCAATCCTATCGGTATAGCAGGCGGGTTGTTTCATATGTTAAACCATGCTATATATAAATCCTGTCTCTTTCTTTCAGGGGGGGCAGTTGAAAAAGAAGCTGGAACAACTGATCTTGAGAAACTGGGCGGTTTTGGTAAGATTATGCCTATTACCTTTATTACATTTTTAATAGCATCATTATCAATATCAGGTATACCTCCTTTTAACGGATTCGCATCAAAATGGATGATTTACCAGGGCATAATAAAGACAGCTGATAATGGTAATAATCTCTGGATAATATGGCTTATTGCAGCTATGTTCGGAAGTGCCCTTACCCTGGCGAGTTTTATGAAATTAATCCATGCTGTATTTTTAGGTCAGCCGGCCAACGAGCAACCTCGGTCTAATGAAGTATTGACAAAGGCGGAATCAATGATTAACAAGCGACGAGAAACTAGTCCAACCATGTGGATTCCGCAGGTTTTTCTTGCAGTTCTCTGCATTATATTTGGTGTATTTGCTTACAGAATTCCTCTTAAAATGTTTATCTTTCCAAGCTTAGTAGAAAAAATAGAATTCTTCGGTATATGGAACGCGAGCCTTGCAACTATTTTGATAATTGTAGGGGTTGTAGTCGGTATTATAGTCTATCTTCTGGGAACAATAAGGAAAACAAGAGAAACAGAAGCTTTTATTGGTGGAGAGATATTGGAAAAACAGTCAAATATGCGGGTTTCGGGAACCGAATTTTATAATACAATAAAAGACATAACTCCCTTAGGTACTATTTATGGATTAGCCGAGAGAAAAGTATTTGATATTTACCATTTAGGTTCCATAATAACATTTGGTTTTAATAAGGTTTTACGCTATATACACAATGGTGTACTCCCTACATATCTGGCCTGGTGTTTTTTAGGCATGATAATACTATTTTATATTTTATTAAGGTAACGAGATGATAGAATTATATGTTTTATTAATATTTATGATTATTGGAGCAATAATCGCAATTGAGATGAAGGACATACTTTCTTCTGTAATAGCTGTTGGAGCTGTCGGTCTGGGGCTTTCGATAGCTCTTTTAATACTTAAAGCGCCTGATGTTGCAATTACACAGCTTGTTGTTGAGATATTGTGTCTTATCATCTTGATAAGAGCAACCTTAAAGAAAGATCTTCCATTTTCGACAACAGGCAGGTGGCTTCTTAATACACTTATTGCTGCAGGTTTTATTATGGTATTCTTATTTGTGGCAATAAAAGCCTTTAAGGATTTACCTGAATTCGGTTATCCCATTATGAGAGTTGCCGATACATATTTGAAAGAAGGATTAGTTAAGACAGGTGCTTCTAACTTTGTTGCTTCAGTAATACTCGATTTTAGGGCGTATGATACCCTGGGAGAAGCCACGGTATTATTCACTGCCGTAATAGGTGTCCTGGCTATTATACGACGCATAGGTAGAAAGAAAAAGGATGAGGTTGTGGAGGAAGACGATGAGTAAAGAACATGATAAAGGTATGTCGCTAATTGTAAAAGTAATTACCCGTCTTACTGTAGGGCTTATACTACTTTTTGGAATTTATATAGTTTTACATGGTCATGTATCACCCGGTGGGGGATTTGCTGGCGGAGTTATTATAGCGCTTTCTTTTGTACATCTAATGCTTGCTTATGGCAAAGATGTAGCTTTAAAGAAATTACCTAAAACAGCAATGTCTTTTTTTGAAAGTATGGGTGCAATTCTATTCTTAAGTATAGCATTGTTAGGATTTACAGGTGGCTACTTCTTTTTGAATTTTATATCAAAGGGAGAGCCTTTCAGATTATTCAGCGCAGGTACTATACCTCTTAGTAATATAGCCATAAGCCTTAAAGTTGGCGCCGGACTCTTTGCTATATTTGTTGTATTGGTATTATTAAAATTTGAATGGGAGAAAAAAGAATGATAATATATCTACTTTGTCTTATACTTTTCTGTTGCGGGCTTTATTGTATTTTAAGAAAAAGAAATATTATCAAGATTATTTTGGGAATTATCATAGCAGAATATGCTGTGAATCTTTTCTTTATATTAGTGGCTTATCGTATGGAAGGCAGGTCTCCAATTCTTTCATCTGAGGTTGAAATTGTCAACATGGTTGATCCTCTTCCTCAGGCGCTTGTCCTTACTGCAATCGTAATCGGGCTAGCAACCACAACATTGTTGGTGGCTTTAGCGATGAGAATTTATGAAAAATACAAGACGTTTGATATTACCAAAATAAAGGAGCTACGAGGATGACAGCTACATCTAATATACTGCCACTTTTTGTTGGCATATCTCTGGCAGGAGCATTTTTAACTTCAATAGTTGGTAAGAAGTTAAAATGGCTGCCAGATTTAATGGGAAGCTTGACAACACTTATTTTGTTGGGTCTTTCTCTTATTACTGTGCGAATAGTAGCTACACAGGGCATCCTTGTATATAGCGTTGGTGGCTGGAAGTTACCTATAGGAATAGCTCTTGTATTAGACGGCTTGACGGTCTTTATGCTGGTTACTGTAAATCTGATGGCGTTTTTTATTGCCATCTATTCAATAAACTATATGGAGAAATTTACCTCTAAATGGAAATTTTATACATTATTCCTACTCATGGTAGCTGGGATGAATGGTGTGGTGATAACTGGCGATATGTTTAACCTATTTGTATTTTTAGAAATTGCCTCCGTGGCAAGTTATGCCTTAGTTGCTTTTGGTACAGAACGTCATGAACTTGAAGCAGCATTTAAATATACTGTAATGAGTATCGTAGGTTCACTTTTTGTCCTTCTTGGAATCGTGTTTTTATACAGCTATACCTCTACATTGAATATGGCGGATATGGCAAATATCCTGGCCCAAAAAAGTGCAAGCAATATTACCATCATGGTGAGCGTCTTATTTATTATGGGGTTTGGGCTTAAAGCAGCGCTTGTTCCTTTTCATGCCTGGCTGCCAGATGCCCATCCATCTGCACCAGCACCTATATCAGCAATGCTTTCAGGGGTATTAATAAAATCTCTGGGTGTATATACGTTATGCAGGGTTTTCTACAACGTAATTGGAATAAACTCTTCCCTTTCTTTAATACTGATGGTGTTAGGAACCCTATCAATGGTTATCGGTGTATTTTTAGCTATTGGACAGTGGGATTTTAAGCGACTTCTGGCATACCACTCCATAAGCCAGATAGGGTATGTTATCCTGGGAATTGGTCTGGGCACCCCGCTTGGCATGATAGGAGGTTTGTTCCATCTTTTTAACCACTCTGTATTTAAATCATTGCTATTTTTAAATTCAGGAGCAGTGGAATATGCAACCGGCACACGCGATTTACAAAAAATGGGAGGGCTAATGACAAAAATGCCTATCACAGGCACTACAAGTCTTGTTGCCTCTATGTCAATTGCAGGCATTCCTCCTTTTAACGGTTTCTGGAGTAAATTGATTATTATAATTGCATGTGTGCAGGCAAATCGCTTAGGATATGCTTTCTGGGCCGTACTGGCAAGTATATTAACCTTGGCATCTTTTATGAAGGTTATGAAGTATGCCTTCTTTGGTAAGCTGAGGGAGAAATGGAACAAGGTAGAGGAAGTTCCTGTTTTCATGAAACTATCGATGGTAATTCTAGCACTTATTTGTGTAGTTGGAGGAGTTTTGCTTATTTATAACATAAACGAGGTTTTTCTTAAGCCTGCTTCTGACGTGCTTTTAGAAGGTACAAAATATGCTGATATAGTCTTTAAGGGGATACAATAGATGAAGAGTAGAATAAGTATGTTTTTCGTAGCATTTATAGTATGGTGTCTTTTCAATTGGGTGCCGGATTGGCAGCATCTTGTTATTGGTGGATTTGTTTCTGCATTTGTTGCCTTTATGGTAGGAGATTTATTTATAACCCGACCACATGTGTTAATGCATCCATCGCGGTACTGGTATTTCTTTGTTTATTATTTACCTATGTTCTTATGGGAATGCTTTAAGGCTAATCTGGATGTTGCATACCGTGTTTTGCATCCTCGGTTGCCTATATATCCAGGGATAGTTAAAGTAAGGACTAAATTAACGACAGATACGGCCTTGACATTTTTAGCCAACTCCATAACCTTAACACCAGGCACTATGAGTGTTGATATAGATAAAGATAATGGTGTTCTGTATATTCACTGGATTGACGTAAAGACAAAAGATGTTGAATCAGCTACAAGAATTATCGTAGATCGTTTTGAGAAAGTGTTAAAAAAGATTTTTGATTAGAGGATAGAGTATGAAGATATTTAGATGGTTTATAGGTATGATTTTTTTAGTTGGGATAGTTATTTTAATTATAATACGCCCGTTTCCATTTCTTTTCTATCCCGACCTTCCCTATATTAATTTTTTAGGCAGAGTTCTCTACATAATCATTCTGGCATGTATTTTGTGCCTTTACCGTGTATGGAGAGGTCCAACGGGTGCTGACAGGATAGTTGCCATCGATATTCTGGGTATTATGATTGTTGGCCTATGTGCGGTTTTGACTATTTCAACAGGGAGGTCCTGGTACATAGATATAGGAATAGCATGGGCGCTTCAGAGTTTTATATGCGCACTTGCGCTTTCTAAATATTTAGAGGGAAAAGGGTTTGATGATTAACATTATAGGTTTGATATTTATTAGTATAGGTCTAGCTTTTGATGTCTTTGGGTGTCTGGGGCTTGTACGTCTCCCGGATGTATATTGCCGTCTGCAGGCAGCTACAAAGTGCGTTACTCTGGGTACCTGCAGTATTCTATTTGGTACATTTCTTATAGTAGGGTTTACTGCCGCTGGAATAAAGTCGCTCTTATGTATGATATTTCTTGTTCTAACAGCTCCAGTAGCCGCACATGCGATAGCCAGAGGTGCACACAGAGCAGGAGTAAAACTCTGGGAAGGTAGTATTGTTGATAAATACGCCGAAGATAAAGAGGGAGAAGCCCAAAACAGGATTAAGTAATAAGTAAGGATAAAATTATAATATGAAACTTCCAAAAGTAAGAGAATTAATAGAAGCGATAAAGGCGTTTATCAAGGGACCGTATACTTCTAAATTTCCAAAAGAACCGTATACGGCTCATCCAAATTTCAGGGGTCAACCCGAATTTAATCAAGACAGATGTGTTGGCTGCCTTGCGTGTAGTGAAGTATGTCCTGTAGAAGCAATTGACCATAAAGATATAGTAGATCAGAATGGTAATGCTAAGAGAATTATAATACATTATACAGATACCTGTATATTCTGTGGAGAGTGTGAGGCAGCATGTATTGCTGATCACAAAGGAATTAAATTATCCAATGAATGGGAACTTTCATTTTTTGATAGAAGCAAATCCGACGAGCAAATAGAAAAAGAATTACAGCTCTGTGAAATCTGCGGCAAACCAATTGCCTGTAAGGACCATTTAAAGTGGATATCTGAAAAAATAGGTGAATTAACCTATTCAAATCCTACCCTTTATCTATCCCGTCTAAAAAGCCTTGGTATTATAGATGAGAATATTTTATCAATATTTAAAGAC
>JAUVOA010000240.1 GCA_030599445.1 Atribacterota bacterium
CTAAAAAGTGCAACAGGCCATATGAATGTCCTTTAAAGGATGAATGTCGGGGCAATCTTCCGGAATATCATGTTTTACAGTTGACTAACTGGCGGAAATATTGGGAGTTATTTGAAGAGGGGATATTAGATATCAAAGATATTCCAAAAGACGAAATATTCTCTTCCAATAAAGACCGAGTCATTAAAGAAGCAGTTGATGGGAATAAAATAATAGTCAATAAAGATAAAATAAGAAATTTTTTAAAAGAGTTACAATATCCGCTTTATTATTTGGATTTTGAAACATTCGATACCGCAATTCCGATATTTGATCAATCAAGACCATACCAGAAAATTCCTTTTCAATATTCGCTTCATATCCAGGATGAAAATAATAAAGTAAAACATTTTGATTTCCTTGCCCGGAGAGGAAAAGATCCCAGGCCTGAATTATTGGATAGATTAGGAAAAGAAATCGGACAAACAGGGAGTGTTATTGTCTTTAATAAAACCTTTGAAATAGGCGTACTGAAGAAATTAGCAGAAGATTTTCCAGAATACGAGAGTTTTATTAAGAATACAATAAACAGAATTATCGATTTAGCAGAACCTTTTAAGAATTTTGATTATTATAATCCTATTCAGAAAGGGAGTTATTCTTTAAAAGCTGTTCTTCCTGCAATTACCGGAAAAGATTATTCGGATTTAAAAATTTCTGATGGAACAGATGCCAGCATGCAATACTTCTATAGTCATATTAAAGCTGATTTGAAAAATATAGATGAGATCAGGAATAACCTCTTGAAGTATTGTTGTTTAGATACTGAAGGAATGATATGGATAATTGATGGTTTGTTTAGCCGGAAGATAGAACAGGTTTCAGATGGAGAGGTTTTTGGGGTGTAAAGTGAATTTATTTTGATATTATTTTTCAAAGGAGTGTGGGTTAAATAGGATGTGTTGTCCCTATTTTAATATATTTACCCCCTTTCAAACTCTTTATTTACAAGGGTTTCAGACCCCCTTCAGGAATGCCCTTTTAACGCACGTAGAGTGCCTTTTAAGGCGCCTCAGTTTTCGAAAAATTGGCAATTACGACCCCCATTTTTGGCCTATTTTTACCTTCTTAAAATCTTAAAACCCTTATAAATAGCCATTTTCAGTTTTTAAAAGAGTAAAATTTTAGTCAAAAAAGTACGATTTTTGAGGGGTAAAGTACCTATTTTTTAAAATTATGCGTTTAAAGGCATTTAGAGTGATATTTTATTTGAAATCCTTATTTTGTAAGGCTTTCAGACTTCCTTTTTAGAGCAAAAAACCTTCTCTTTCCCTTTTTTAAAAAGAAAAAATAACTATTTTAATTAAAATATTAGATATATACTTGCAAAAAGAGAGAAGAGAAGTATAATAAGGAAAGAAATATACAAACCTACGGCAATAAACTAAAATGCCGTAGGTTTGTGGAAGTAAGGTGATAGAGTTGAGGAACGAGAAAAAAGAAAGAATCAAAGAAATTTTTTATGCTAATCATGGATATTCTAGTACAGGAGATATAAGTTCTGCAGGAATAGATAGAAAGTATTTGAAGGATTTAGTAAATGAAGGAAACATTGAAAGAATAAAGCGGGGCCTTTATAGATGGAAGGGTGCAAAATTTGATGTTGAAGAAGAACTGATTAATGTATCCAAAATTATTCAACATGGAGTTATTTGCCTTGTATCGGCCCTGGCTTATTATGAACTTACAAGTTATACGCCGGGAGAATATACGGTAGCAGTCAGGAGAAATTATAATATAAAACTACCAGATTATCCACCTATAAAACTTTATTATTTTTCCGATAAATATTATATGGATGGAGTAGAAAAAATAGATATAAATGGAAATATTATCAAGATATATAGTATTGAAAAAACTATATGTGATTGCCTTAGGTACGGAGATAAAATCAGCAAAGATATTATTGTAGAAAGCATCAAGGAATATGTTAAAAGAAGAGATAAAAACATTTCTAAACTTATGAATTATGCTGCCAAAGCAAAGGTTAAAGACGTTGTTCAAAAATATATGGAGGTACTTATGTGAGAAATGAAGTAAGAAATATGGATGCTTCAATTAAAGCAAGGCTCAAAAACATTGCTAAAGAGTACAAAAAAACTTTTAATCTTATCCTGCAGTTATACATGCAAGAGAGATTATTATATCGTTTAAGTGTCTCTGAGTATAAAGATAATTTTATATTAAAAGGTGGATTGTTATTATTTTCAATGTCCGGATTTATGGGTAGGCCGACCAGAGATATAGATTTTCTGGCTTATCAAATATCAAATGATATGGATAATATTAAAGAGGTATTTAAAAAGATATGTAAGGTTGAATATAATGATGGTATTGTATTTAATTCTAATTCTGTTTCTGTTGAAGAAATAAAGAAGGAAGCAGAGCATGGAGGAATAAGAGTAAAATTAACCGGACATTTGGGAAAAGCTAAAGAGATGCTTTGGGTAGATATAGGTTTCAACGATATTGTTGTGCCGGGAGTTATTACAGCTGATTATCCTGTACTTCTGGACATGGATTATCCTAAAATAAAGATGTATTCTTTTGAATCTGTTGTGGCAGAAAAATTTGAGGCCATTGTTTCTTTGGGAGAGTTGAACAGCAGGATGAAAGATTTTTACGATATTTTTATTTTGTTATCTGAAAAAAAATTTAATAGAGATATTTTGCAGAATGCCATAGTAGAAACTTTTAAGAGAAGAGGAACAGATATTCTAAAATTTGACCAGGTTTTTAAGAAAGAGTTTATAGAAGATAATAATAGAATAAATCAATGGAAATTATTTCTAAAAAAGATAGGTCATCAGAATATTGAATTTGAACATGTAATGGAGGCTATAAAAAAATCTCTGTTACCCATATATAATAATATTAAAAAAGAAAAAGAGTGACGGGGGACGGGTATGCCAGCTCAATAATTAAGTAACTTTTAGCGGAAAACGTATAGGACCTGAGGAGTTTTTAGCTAAACAGTTGAAGCTTTAGGTATTACTATAGATAGACGTCTTAAAGGAAGACCTCGTAAAATGGAAAGCTAAACCATAGAAAAAATATGATGTTTCTCTATTTTAAATGTAAAAAATTATTTTAGAAAGGGAGCGTAAGCAATATGACCAAACAAAGGGAAAAGAAATACTTTAAGCCTGGAGAAAAAGCTGATATGTCGGGTCAATATAAAAATAATAAAACGGGAAAAGAAGTTACCGTTACCAAAGGCGAACCTTTTCCACCCACACCAGAGAAAGGGCAAAAATATGTATTAGTTGATCGTACAAAACATAAGAAGAAATAAAACAAAGAAAGTGCTAGAGAAATATTAGAA
>JAUVOA010000294.1 GCA_030599445.1 Atribacterota bacterium
CTTTCTACCGGCATTCAACTAAACCTCATATTCAAAACTAAACTCTTCTGCACTAGGGGACGGTTCTCTGGTGCACTCTTCTTTTAATCACATTCGCACCAGAGAACCGTCCCCTAGTGCAACTAAACTCTTTACTAAATTAATATTTATTAGATCATCTTTTTCGTCATTCTTGGGAGTTTCCAGAATAAAAGGTAGGTCTTTTAGATACTTATGATTCACTAACACTCTAAAACCTTCCAGCCCTATATATCCTTTGCCAATATGCATATGTCTGTCTTTTCGTGAATCCAAAGGAAATTTTGAATCATTAAGGTGTATCACCTTTAATCGCTCTAAACCCACGTATTTATCAATTTCCTCTAAAGTCTGTTCAATCCCTTCTAAATGAGAAAGGTCATATCCTGCCGCAAAGGCATGACAGGTATCAAAACATATTCCTATTCGCTTTCTATCTTTCGCCCCTTCTATCATCCTCTTTAACTGGTAAAAAGTATAACCCAAATGCGTACCCGAACCGGCAGTATCTTCTAATAATATCATCGTCTTTAAATTTAAATCTGCACTTTTTTCTAAAATAATATTAAGGGCTCTGATTATCCTCTGAATTCCATATTCTTCTCCTGCTCCGGTATGAGCCCCCGGATGAATAATTAGATAAGGGTCAGGTAATAAAAGGTCTGCTCTTTTCATCTCTTCTAAAAAAGCATTAATTGATTTGAAATAAAGTTCATCTGAAGGAGAAGCTAAATTAATGAGATAAGAGGTGTGGATAAAAACAGGGTTAATATTAGAATTTTTTAAATTCCCTCTAAAGCTTTCTACTTCGTCCTTTTTTAAAATCTTCTCCCGCCAGGTAGATGCATTCTTAGAGAATATCTGCATAGTATTACAGCCTAATTCCCCAGCCCGAACAACAGAATTATCTATTCCTCCCGCGATAGAAACATGGCATCCAATCTTCAATCTCTGTTTCCTCTTTTCTTCTTCGGTTATTTAATTTTATAATAAAAATTAGAGATTAATTAGAAATTTTATTGACTTCTCTACTTTTATAAGTATAACATATTACTATAATCTAATTAAATAATTATTACCCTTGTGCTTTACCCGCCTAAAAATATTTTGATTAAAAAATAGGGGAAAGAAATGTACAAACAAATCCTTAAAGAATTAAAAGAGCATATGCCTTTCACTGTTTTCGGAGCTGTTACCGGAATAACTATGATAATATTTTTTCAAAAATTGCCCTCCAAACTTTCCTATAATATTTTTTATACCCTTCACCCTCTCCATGTTTTTTTAAGTGCACTGGTTACTGCCTCTATGTATAGTTTTTATAAATGCGGGACGGGTAAGAAAAAATGCAACCTGGGAGTTTTAATCTTCATCGGTTATGTGGGCTCTATCGGAATAGCTACATTAAGTGATTCGGTAATCCCCTATCTGGGTGAAATTTTGCTCGATCTACCCCATCGAGAAATTCATTTAGGTTTTATTGAAGAATGGTGGCTGGTCAATCCCTCAGCTTTACTTGGTATTGGAATAGCTTATCTAAAGCCCTCTACAAAGTTCCCTCACTTTGGTCATGTCCTACTCAGTACCTGGGCTTCGCTCTTTCATATTATTATGGCTTTAGGGCAAACTTTGAACTGGTTTACTTATATCGGTATTTTTATTTTTCTATTTCTCTCTGTTTGGATACCCTGCTGCCTGAGTGATATCGTATTTCCTCTTTTATTTGTAAAAACACCAGAAAATTAAAAATATGACCCTGGAATTTTCTCGAGCCTGTTTACCAGGAGATGCCCAAGACACTAGGCTCTTCAAAAACAGAGAAAAACAAAATTTTATTTATAAGAAAGACGTTCATCGATAATGCCCAATAAATATGTAAAATTATCTTTCTTATAATATTCTCTAGTATCATCATCTAAAAGAGAACCTAAAGTTACATAGTAATCTCTTTTTTTAAATCCTTTGATAATTTCTCTAATTTTTTTTAATTCTTCATAATTTGCTAAAATATCAACGCCCTTTCTGGTTAAAAATTCAATATCAAATACATCTCTTATTTCTTTTCTGTCTAAAAGGGCTCCTATCTTATTTTTCATCATCTGCTCTAAGGTAAAAGATTTAAGCAATACCTGCTGGTTAGAATATGGGGAGTAAGCAATTTTTTCCTGAAAATCACTTTCTTTGTTTTCTTTTCTTATTTCAATCTTTAATTTACGAAGATATGGTGCCTTTTTAATTTCGAACAGTAGGGTATAATATTTATTTTGTACATCAGTTAAATTGTAATCTGCCTTTAAAGAATCTTTTAAATTTATAAAAAATTGATCTATCCTATCAACCCGGTATGTCCAAAAATCCAAATCAACTGAATACCTCTTTAAATCGTAGCAAAGCCTCAGCATTGTCCCCCCGCCAAAGATCATATTGCGGAGAAATCCCTTGTTCTTAAGCCAGGCTAATACTTCTATTTCAAAAATCTCTTGTTGCATCAGATCATTCATTCTATATACCTCTTGTAATATATTTTAAACTTGGGAGAATATCTCTTTAATATATTTTTACAACTCTTTCTGTCAATTTTTTCTAAATTTAGCGAACTAAGGTCTAATTTATATTTCCCTAAATAACTTAAATAAAGGGAATCAATAAAAGCCTTTTCTGGGGAGGCAATAAATATATTGTTTTTTTTAGAAAAACCAAAGTAATAATCCCGTTTAATTCTGCTATAATTAAATACAACCCCCTCAATATCTTTTGTAAGTGTACGGTATAAGGAGATAGATTCGGTAAATTTCTGCTGAACCTGAGTAGTGTATTCATAAAACGAAAGAGCGGTCATCAAA
>JAUVOA010000189.1 GCA_030599445.1 Atribacterota bacterium
GAATTTTCCTGTTGGTTATACATAACCATCTTTGTTGCAGTGGGAATACCGTCTACATTTTTAATATCATCTTGAATTAAAGTTTTTAATAAAACTTCAGGATTTTCCCGATCATAATAATCTATAGCTATCGGGATAAAACTATCTTTGATTACCCACATAATCAAGCGGGAATAACCGGATTCGATACCTTCTTTTTTCAGCATTTCAATCTTGTAACAATCATGTCCCTCTTTAATTCCGGAGCCAAGTTTTTTACTGTTGAAATCTTCAATAAAAGCATCGCTTGCCCCGGTGTCTTCATAGGAGAAATCACTGCCTTCCATCTTTTGGCTTTTGGATTGAGAGGCAAGTTTGCGTATTCGTTTTGTACGGGGGAAATACATCCAGATATCATCAGCATAATTGAGCATCAGTATAGCCTGGCCTTTTGCCCGCTTGGGTTCTATATAGCGCAATAGATTTTTTTCGCCTTTATTTTTGCTATATGAATCATAGATAAAAACTCTTTCATTACCGGAGGATGTAACAATAGTCATTTTTACTTTTGCCTGGACAGTATCCTGATTCATTAATTCATTTACTTTATTTATGATTTCTTCTTCGGTAAGTTCTTGCCCGAAGGAGGCAATAGATGCACTAAAAATTAACAAAAATAAGGTAACTAAAATTAAAATTATTTTGAAATGTTCATCTTTTGTTTTCATAGTGCCCTCCTTTTAATTAGCCAATTACCCTTCTTATTATTTAGAATAATCCACAGTTTATAATTTTAATAAAATTCACTGAACTCATCAGAAAAACGTTTATGCCATATTTCACCTTTTAGTAGTTCATAAACATTAAATACAATTAGACAAATAGAACAATTACCTATTACACCCATTAATCGGAAAGTAAAATCCTTTTTAAGGAGGTAAGGGTAGGATACACAATCTTTAGGACGATAATTGATAGGTATAGAACATAAATTATTTTTTAGTAAAGGACAAGGTCTTTTCTTAAATGTAAATTTTTTGGAATCTAAATCTGTATCTTTTGTCAGGTACTGATCTTTTAATTGTTCAATAGATATTTCCAAATGTTTAGATAATTTTTTCACATCTTCTTGATCTAAAACTGCATTAAGTTCTTTACAACAATTTGCACAAGACTCACAATCAATTTTTGAAGCTACCTGGTGATACAATCTATGAACTATTGAATCCATTTTTTTCGAAGGAATATTACATACTTTTATGAAGGATCTAAATTTCCAATTTTCATCTTCTTTCTTTTTTGACAATTTTTTAATTCTATTTAAATCCGTTTCCATAATTAATTACTCCCCTTTACAAAGATATTTATTTTCTTTCCCTGACTTTTTAATTAACCGGATTTTTACTTTTGTAACAGTCGTTCTTTGGTTTAGTGGTAAAAATTTAGTCAGATCTTTTTTATTTTCCCGATCTGGCGTCTTTTTGATAATATTCATCATTCTTTTAAAAATGGTTTTATATATTCGGCTTTTTGTATTTTATACATATTTCATCTCATCCAAAAAAGCAGGTCTTTTTGCATATTTGGTCTTGAGTAAATTCACCAATTGGTTGAAATCGTCTTCAAAGCCCTTTATTCTTTTCATCCGACTTAAATAGTTGACAATATTTCTATAATGTGATCTCCCCATCTTGATATCAGTAAAAGGAATAAGTAGCTCCCTGTAAGCCTTAAAGTATCCTTCGGGGAATTTTACTGATAAATCTTTATAGTATGTATCAAGAGTAAAAAGACTTTCTTTCGCAAGAACCTGTTCAAGTGCTTCTTCAAACATTTCTTCTTTTAGGTAGATATCAATGATTGTATCACTGCTAAATCTGTCTCTATCTTTTGGGAGGTTGTTTATAATTAGCGAAAGTATTTTTTCTTTCCACTCTTCTTTAAAACTGATTTTTTTCAGTCTTTCGTAATTATTCCAGTCTCTATTTTGAATAAAAAGTTTTATAAGGTTCTGTTTATATTTCTCCGGAGATTGCTTTTTATAGAATTTATTTAAAAATTGGCGTATTTTTGTGAGCATATGCTCAGGAAAAAGATTAAGACCTTCTTCAGCGATTTTAATAGCTTCTTTGCATCTGTTGTCTTTTTCTAAACGTTCAATATAGGAAAGACAAAATTCTTCCTCTTGGCGGTAATATTTTTTTACTAATTCATAGAATTCTTTTTTATGATTAAGTGAATCCAGGAGGTAAAGCTGTGTTAATAGGAGTTCCTTTGCTTGATAATATTCACTCCATTGCTCACTATCCGGAAGATCTTTAGGAAGGTGAGGTTTGAGCAGTTTTTTCCAATATTCCAAATCATCTTTTGAGAGACATATTTCGCTTAAAGCGCTATCATAGTGTTCTCGAAAATAATCTGGGTCATTTTCAATATATTTACTAAAAAAATAGTCAATATACTTCTTTTTTCCTATATGGCTCAGTTCTGTTTCATTTATACAGTTTGCAAAATATTCTATAGCCAAACAAAATTCGTCTCTATAGTATCCATCAGAATCATCCACCTCTTCCATATTTTCAGCAATAACCTCAGATAGTGCCTGATAGATAGTCGCTGCTTCAAGGAAATTTCCCGCATCAGTATATCGGACAGCCAAATCACGAATATATGAAAAATCGACTTCTGTTCCATATTCAATATACCCATCGAAGTCACGTATCTCACGGTAGGACAGATTGATCTCTTTTTTATAGCCATTGAGGCTTTTTCCTTTTGAGCTTTTCCCTGAAAAGTAAATTGTAAAGTGGTTTCTTAGGGGAGGATTGTTTTCAAGTTCAGATATTAGAAAATCTTTCAATTCATCAAAAGAGAGATTATTTAAAATTTTCTTAATTTTTTTCTCTTTTTTATCTTTATCCTTTTTAATTTCTGGATCATTTTCTAATAAGGCGATAAGTGTAGCCACAATATGTTTACAATAACCTCCCCAATCGTAAGGACAAGTGCAGGTAGCTGTAATAGTTTCCTTATTTATATTTATGTGGATTGTTACTGTGTAATCCCTTGTGCCCTCTACTGTAGCGGTGATTTTGTTCCCGAATTGCTCTAAGTCGGTAACATTACCCATCTGGAAATATTCCAAGCCGCGTTCAAAAGAAGTTTCAGTACATAATTTTTTTATATCTTTCATTGATAATATCATTCTTTTTAATCTTTTAGCTTCTTATAGGATTTTTATAATTTTTACAATATAACAACTTTTCTTTTGTGTCAAATCAAAACTATAGTATGTCTTTGCTATTCCCGCTACTTTATAAGATAATCCATTCACTTGACAAATTCTCCGTCACCAAAGTATAATATGTTAACAAAAATATTAATTAAGTGTGCTTAGTTCAATGAAATATAATGATATAAAAAAAATAAACAAATTATACTTTGCTTACCAGGATGTAGCAAAAATATTATCCATATCAGAAGATTCTGCCCGGGTATTGTGTACACGATATGTAAAACAAAAATACTTTATCAGACTAAAAAGGAACTTCTATATATTAAAGGAAAGATGGGATAATATTACTCCGAATCAAAGGCTGGAGCTGGCCAATATTCTCCAGGTTCCATCTTATATCTCTTTGATGACCGCTCTTTCATTTTATGAATACACTACTCAGGTTCAACAGAAATTTATCGAATCTATCTCCTTATACCGTACATTTACAAAAGATATTGAGGGAGTTGTATTTAATTATAGCAGAATTAAACGGGATTATTACTTTGGTTTTTCCAAAAAAAACAATATATTTTTTGCCTCTCCTGAAAAGGCCCTTATCGATTCTCTTTATTTAAACTATTTAGGAAAATATAATTTAGATCTCAGTTCGCTAAATTTAGAGAAAATTGACAGAAAGAGTTGTAAAAATATATTAAAGAGATATTCTCCCAAGTTTAAAATATATTACAAGAGGTATATAGAATGAATGATCTGATGCAAC
>JAUVOA010000277.1 GCA_030599445.1 Atribacterota bacterium
CTCCCCTAGAAGGTTTTATGGGGAAAGAAGACGTAAATCAAGTATGCAAAAAGATGGCCTTAAAAGATGGGACTCTCTGGTCTATTCCAATAACATTTGATATTGCTCAGAAGGAGATAAAGGAGAAAAGTATAAAAGAAGGAGATACTATTTTACTCAGATATCAAGACTCTCCTTTTGCATTCTTTGAAATCGAAGAAATTTTTAAATACAGTAAAGAGGAAATTGCCCAAAATATTTTAGGGACAACGGACACTAAACATCCTGGAGTAAAAATGCTTGATGCGTTTAAAGATACTTTCTTGGGAGGGACAATTACTCTGATAAATACTCCTCAATTCAATCCTCCTTTTGATAAGTTCTGGTATACTCCCCGACAATTAAGGAAAAAGTTTTCTCAAAAAGGTTGGAAAAGAATTGTTGCCCACCAGACCAGAAATGTACCACATACCGGACATGAGTGGTTAATGAAAGGAGCCTGGTTTTCGGCAAATGGAGATTTGCCAGTGGAAAAACTGCAAACTGGTATTCTTGTAAGCTGTATTATTGGGCCTAAACGTGTGGGGGATTATATAGATGAAGCTATACTGCTTTGTCAGCATAAATTACATCAAGAGGGATATTTTAGAGATGATATTCATATGGTTTCCTTTGTATTATGGGATATGCGTTATGCTGGTCCTAAAGAAGCAATTTTACATGCTATTATACGTAGTAATTTAGGTTGCACTCATCATATGTTTGGTAGAGACCATGCTGGAGTGGGTTCTTATTATGACCCATATGATGCCCATCGTATTTTTGATCAGATTCCCCTAAGTAGTTTAAATATAAAGCCAGTACGAATTTTGGAATGGTGGTATTGCCCCATTTGTCAGGAAGTAACTTATTCCGGTTTATGTGGTCATATTGAACATCAGCAAAAATTTAGCGGAACAATGATCCGGAGTATTATTCAGGATAAGGTTCAGCCTGCTCGTCTCCTTATGCGACCAGAAGTCTTTGAAAAAATTATGGAAGCAGCTGAGCATTATGGTTTTGGTTCCCCATTTTGCAGTGAAGAGTATTTAGCACAAAGACAACCTGTATTTGAATTATTACCGTTATAAAAAAGTAAAAAATAAAGTTTATATTGTCAGGGGACAATGGTCCTTTGACAAACTTTTTTAAAGTACAATTAAGTTAAGGAAGTAAGCATAAATAAGGCAGACGTAAGGTCTGCCTTATTATAATTTATTTTTTATTTAAATAAGAGATTTAATCTCACTTCTTCATTAAATTCCCTTTCTATTTTTCCCTCAATTTCTTCAATAATAAATTCACCTGTTGTGCTAATTATTGCAGAAGTTAAGTGTCCTCCAAAAGTATTATTGTTTAAATCGGATATAGTAATATGTAAATGAAGATATATTTCTCCATTCATGGTAGAGATATTTCCAATTAAGTTAGTAATTTCATAATCTCCTATTAATTCTTGAGGATAAAATTCTTTAGTTTTAGCTTTATACGACCCAACAGTTACCCTTCCAGTTCCTCCCACACCGCTAACCGAACCTAATTTTATTTTGTTTTTTCCACAAAGCTGTTTTAAAGTTTCAACAATTTCTTCTCCTTTATCAATTCTTACTACCCATTTATTTCCGAACTTTTTTAATTTCATGTTCTATTCTCCTTTTTTCTTTTATCCCTTAAATATTTATCTATATCAGTAATAGCTTTTTTTGTTATCTTACGACTTATATTCTGGGATATTTCAAAGATTGTGTTCTCTATACTATTAAATCTTAGATCTTTAATAGGAATTTTAATTTTGACCTCGTGAAAGATCATTGTTATAGTACTCTGGATGTAGTTTACCTCCTTTGTTAAAAAGAGTTTTTGTTTATATAGGTAAGCCCATATCTTTTTCTTATTCCTATGTAATTTTTCTAAACTACCCCACTAAATTTTACACTAACTTTTTACCGGGACTCCATAGGGGCCATCGGCTAAATAGGCTATTCTTATTTTTTCTTGTGCAGCGCTTTTTAATTCACATATTGCTGCTTCCACCGCTTTTTCAATCACTTGAGCAGCATTCTTAAAATTACCTTTGTATCTTTCAGATCCGGGAAGAAATATGTTTCCATCAACACCAGGAATAATTTTGTAATCATTAAAAGAAAGTCGAGGACTGTAATAAATAAAATTCTCTGGAGGAATTTTGGAAAACAAGCGAGTCCACATTTGCACTTGCCATTGATCAGGAATAAAAGTCCAATCAGGTGATAAAATCAAATGATTAAACTGTTTTGCTCCTATTATTTTTAATAGATGTAAAACTGCTTTATATTTCTCGCTGCCAATTAAATCCTTATCATCATTATTTGCTATCATAATTAATTTACCATTGGGTTTTAAAGCCGGGATAGCAACTATTGCAGCTTTGGCTGTTTGGTATTGGTTAATGCCTACAAAGCCAGCATGAGTAACAACAATATCATATTCTTTATCCAAGGGTATAGTAACGTATTTTATTATCTGTTTTACTGCTTGTTTATGAGCTTCTTCTAAATCTCCGGCAAATACTCCCGTCAGCTTAAAATCTTGGTCAAGAGTAACATTGAGAATATAATCTGCTCCTGCTTTCTTAGCTACTTCTAAAGCCTCTTGGTGACAGGGATTATCATTTATAATTAAGTCATTAGCCTTCGGAGAAGCTAACATAGGTGCCCCGTGGAATATATAGATGCTTTCTTCTCCTATGAGTCCCGGACAGATTGATTTTCTTCCTCCTGATGCACCGGACATAAAATGTGTTTCTACTAAACCGGTAAGTATTTTAATATCTGCCTCCATATAATCACGATTAATATATACTGAACTACCACGACTAGTCTTGCCTAAATATGCTAAATTATTTTTATCTCGACAATTATGGTTTTTTATGGGAATTCTATAGTCAAATACCCGAGGGTCCAAAATCTCTCTTA
>JAUVOA010000076.1 GCA_030599445.1 Atribacterota bacterium
AAAGAGAATTTACACTGGATAAGATTGAACGGCATAAATACGCATTAGAGACCTTTATACCCATATCAGGAGTTGGTATCTTCTGTTTGGCTCCGGCAACTCCTGACAAAAATGTTCCGGATATAAGTTCTATTGAAGCTTTTTGGATAGATGGTACTGCTTCCTTTTTCTTGTCCCCGGGAGTATGGCACTGGCTTCCCTTCACTCTTACTCCTGAAATGAAATTTATCCTTCTTCTCAAAAAATCTACCGTAGAAAAAGATTTAGAGATAGTAGATCTTCCAGAACAAGTAAAAATTGTTCTAACAAAATAATTTTAGGAGGCGAGAATGGAAGTTTTAAGATTAGAGAATGTCTATAAAAACTATGGAAAAAATGAAGCTATTAAAAATTTAAACTTTTCCTGTGAAGAAGAAGAACTATTCGTTATCCTCGGACCTTCAGGAGCAGGGAAAACCACCACGTTAAAGATGATCAGCGGATTAGAAGAGGTTACAAAGGGGAAAATATTTCTCAAAAACAAGTTAGTTAACATTCTGGAACCTAAGGACAGAAATGTTTCTATGGTTTTCGAAGATTATGCCCTTTATCCACATTTAACTGTTTATAAAAATATCAGTTCACCATTAGAGGCCATACATCTACCTAAAGATGAAATCGATAAAAAAATAAGAGAGATTGCTCGTGTTTTGCAAATTGAAGAACTTCTTTCAAGACTTCCTTCAATGATCAGTGGAGGTCAGAAACAGAGGACAGTTTTAGCAAGATCATTGGTAAAAAAAGCAAATGAATATTTAATGGATGAACCTATAGCCCATTTAGATGCAAAATTAAGATATCAAATGCGAGGAGAATTTAAGAGGCTTCAACATATACGTAAAATGAACATACTATATGCAACCCACGATTTCAGAGAAGCGCTTTCCCTGGGTGATAAAGTTCTTATTCTAAATAAGGGAGTTACTCAGCAGATTGGTACCCCACAAGAAATTTTTAATAAGCCAGCGAATATTTTTGTAGCAAATTTATTGGGAGAACCTCCCACAAATTTAATCGAAGGAATTTTAAAAGCAAAAGAGGGACAATATTTTTTCGAGATTGGAAATATATCCATATCTTTATCGAAATCTTTGGCTAATGAGCTTTTATTAAAAATTAATCAAGAGAAATTAATTATTGGGATAAAACCTTTTGATTTGCATTGTTATTTAAAACAAAAGGAAAACGCTAAAATTCTCAACACAGAAGTGTACATGAGTGAAATTTTAGGACATTATAATATAATTTCAATTAAGCTAGGCAATACCGTTGTTAAGATTAGGGAAGATAAATCCTTTAAAGTGTCTTTGGGGGAAAAGGTATCCGTAGATTTTAAAGAGGATAAACTTGATTTCTTCAATGCTATTTCAGGAAATAGAATTTTCTAGGAGGCAAAATTGTGGAAAAATTAGAACTAAAAAGTGTATACAAGTACTACGTACGAGGTACTGTGGAGGCCGTAAAAGATGTGAGCTTATCTCTTAAAAGTGGGGAACTTTTAGCTATATTGGGTCCCTCGGGTTGTGGTAAATCGTCCACCCTTAGAATGATTGCCGGCATAGAGGATATAACTAAAGGAGAAATTTATCTTGATGGAGAAATCATAAATTGGTTATCTGCAAGGGAAAGAAATATTGCTTTAGCTTTTGAAACTTATGCTTTATATCCTCATCTTAGTCTTTTTGAAAATATCGCCTTTCCTCTTCGCATAAGAGGCAGGAAAGATCAAGAGGTTAGAAAAGAGGTCAAGAAAATAGCTGATATGCTTGATCTTACACCTGCTTTAGATAAACTTCCTTCTGAAGTAAGTGGAGGACATCAACAGCGGACATCTTTAGCACGTGCATTAATACGACCTGCCTCTCTTTATCTTTTAGATGAACCACTTTCTCATTTAGATACCCAACAAAGAACGGAATTTAGAATACAGATAAGAAGAATTCAAAAAACTCAGAACCTTACTATGCTTTTTGTTACTCATGATCAATTAGAAGCCTTAGCTTTAGCTGACAGAATAGCAATTTTAAATTTTGGTGTTTTACAACAAATTGGAACGCCAGAAGAAGTATATGAGTATCCTGAGAACCTTTTTGTGGCAGATTTTGTTGGAGAACCGCCGATGAATTTTATAAAAGCCACTCTAATAAGAGAAAAAAATGATTATATGGCAAAATTATATAATCAAAAATTAAAGATTCCTGAAAACTATAAAGATTCTATGGAAAAGTTTTATAAGGGAGATGACACTGAGATAATGCTGGGAATTAGACCAATTTATATTTATATTTCTAAACCTGGCGAAAATCAAATCATTAGTGGAGAAGTATATGTCTTTGAAGATATCGGTGAATCCGGCATATTAACAGTGCAAATTGGAGATGCTTTAATTAGAGTTGAGCTTAATCCGGGATATTCTTTTAAATTAGGGGAAAAAGTTAATATTACCTTTGATTTAGAAAAAATTCTTATATTTAATCCCATTTCCGGAAAAAGAATTAAACCAAATTACTCCAAATCCACAAAATAAAAAAGTAAAAGGAGGTGACAAAGTATTTAATTTTTTTAAAAATCTAATTATTTTTTTAGGAGGTTTAATATAATGAGAAAAGTATATTTGTTTATTTTAATTACTTCATTGTTGTTAGTTTTTTCTTGCTCTATGCTGGTTCAAGGTCAAACAAAATTTAACGATGTAACGATTACTGCTTTTTGTGATGCAGGACATAATGCCCGTCCTTTTGAATGGTATGCTGATGAATTTGCAAAGGCAGGGATTACTGTAAAATTAGTTACCGCACCTTTTGGTAATGTATATGAAAAGCTAAAAAGCGAATTTGTTGCCGGTACAGGTGCTTATGATCTAATCGTGCTTTTTCCTATGTATTTAGGTGAATTTGCGGGGATGGGTTATCTTAAGCCTTTAGACGAATATGCGGAAAAATATGATCCTCATTTAGATGATATCGCTGAAGGCTTCTTAAAGCTGTACGACTACTATGCCGGCACACTATATACTCTTCCTTATGATGGCGATGTTTTAAGTCTCTATTTCCGTAAGGATTTGTTCAATGATACTACAGAAAAAAGCAATTTCAAAAAAACATATAACAAAGAGCTTGTTCCTCCGGAGACCTGGGATGAAATGTTAGATGTAGCTAAATTTTTTACCAGAAAGAGCGGAGAAACATTAGCCGGAAAGAAATTGGATGAAGATTTTTATGGTTTTGCTTTCTTAGCCCAAAGAGGTAGTTTTGCTTTTGCCTGGTGGTTAGCAGAATTTGCCAGCCGAGGAGGGACATATTTTGATAGAGAGATGAATCCAGCAATAAATTCTGAAGGAGGAGTTACTGCTCTTCAAAGATTGGTAGATTCTCTGCCGTATTGTCCGCCCGATGTTCTTGCTTATGGATATGATGAATTAAAAGATGCTTTAGTTTTAGGGAGAATAGCCATGTGCTTACAATGGCCTTGCAACTGGAAGAAAGGCAATGATCCTGCTCAATCAAAAATTGTAGGAAATCTTGGTGTTACCCATGTTCCAGGAGTTATGAAAGATGGAAAATTAGTATATCGTGCTCCTATGCCTTGTGGCAGGGTTATAGCCGTAGCAAGCGCAAGCAAGCATCCGGAGGAAGCATTCTATGTTGCCAAACTTCTTTCCGATGATTTTTCTATTGATGATGTTTCCACTCCAGATACCGGTCTTGACCCGTACAGGAAATCTCATTTCAATAATCCGGGAGCTTTTTCAGGATTTGCCCCAGAAAAAGAAGCATTAGAGTATTTAGCAGCCATTAATAACAATTTAACTTACGGTTTCCCAGATTTAAGTCTTCCTGGTTCTGCAGAATATATTGATGTATTAGAACTAAATCTTGGGAAAGCTTACACAAAAGCATTATCGCCAAAAGAAGCTCTTGATGCCGTAGCCAAAGAATGGGATAGTATAACTGATAGGTTAGGAAGAGCTAATCAGACAAGAATTTATGGAGAACTTCTACAGAGCTGGAAAGAGGTTGGGTTAATTGATTAAAAGTTAGAGCTTGAATTGTTTTATATTTTTAGGGGAACGGGAGGTTCTCGTTCCCCTATTAAATTTCAAATGAGAAAGAGGGATTAATATGAAAGAAATATCAACAAATGTTTTAATAGGAAGAAATAGTTTTGCAAAAAGGATAACTTTACCTTCAATTATTATTCTGGTGGTTACTGTTGTGGGACCTTTTGCTTTTTTGCTCTATTCAAGTTTCTTTGATTGGAATCTTACAGTTCCTGCTCCTCCGAGATTTGCCTGGTTCTATAATTTCGGATTAGTTTTTAAAGACTTAAGATTTTGGAATGCTTTTAAAAATACTTCAGCATTGATGATAGCAGGAATAATTACCCAATCTATTTTGGGTTTAATCCTTGCTTTTCTTCTTAATAGGAATTTTAGATTCAAAAAACTTGCTATAATCATTTTAGCTTTGCCAATAATGGTTACTCCAGTAGTTTTGGGATTTAATTGGAGAATTATATATCATGAGCATTTTGGTCCATTAAATTATATAATTCGACTTTTTGGAGGAGCTGGTTCATCTTGGATTGCTGATCCAAAATTAGCCTTGTTTTCAATCTTTTTAGTTGATACCTGGCAATGGACCCCCTTTGTAACTTTAATTTTGCTTGCAGGCCTACAATCTATACCTCGTCAAGTATATGAAGCTACCGATGTAGATGGGGCTACAGGATGGCAGACCTTCTGGCGCATTACCCTGCCTCTTCTTCGCCCTATGTTTGTTTTAGTAGTACTTTTTAGAACTATTTGGATTTTTAAAATTTTTGATCCTGTTTATATTCTTACCGGAGGAGGTCCTGGTATTGCAACAGAAACACTTAGTTTATACACTTATGTAAGTTGGGTAAAATATTGGAGAGTTGGTTACACTTCAGCTTTAGCGTTAGTTCAATTAGTAATAATGACTGTTATAGCTATGATCTTTGTGAGAAAGGTTATGCAAAGGAGGAGAGTGTAAATGAATATGAATGATAAAAAATATAAAAAATTTAGACAAAGAGAAAAAAGAAAAAAGTTAAACAGTTTATTTCAAAACTTACTACTTACTTTTTTTGTTGCTCTTTTTGGTTTTCCTATCTATTGGATTTTTATAGGGGCTTTTAAAGAAAAAGGAGAATTTTTTCATTTTCCTCCTATTTTTTGGGTTAATAATTTTAGTTTTAAAAACTTTACCAGTGCTCTTTCTTTGGGAGGTTCTAAAGGAGTAGTGGATAGTCTTATTGTAGCTTGTATTGGTACTGTTTTAGTGGTAATCCTTGCTCTTTTTGCCGGTTATGGATTAGGGAGATTTAAATTTGGAGGTCCAAATTTATCTTTCTTTGTGCTTTCTCTTCTCTTTTTACCCCCTATAATTGCAGTACTACCATTGTTTATTATTTTCAGGTATTTAAGGATAGTTGATAATTATATTGCTTTGATATGGTCTTATTTCTTAATTAACCTACCCTTTGCTATATGGCTCATTAAAGGATTTATTGAAGACCTACCCGAGGAGATTGAGTCTGCGGCTTTAGTAGATGGCTATTCTCGTTTTGGGGCTTTTCGGAAGGTTACCCTTCCCTTAATAATTCCCGGAGTGGTGGTATCAGCATTATTTGTATTTGTTTTTGCCTGGAATGAATTTCTTTTCGCTCTTATGTTTACCAGATCCAATGTAAGAACTCTACCGGTAGTTCTTTCAGAATTAATTGGCGGTCATGGAATTCAATGGGGAGAATTATCGGCTCTTTCTCTGATTGCAATTATTCCCGGAGTTATTTTGGTAGTATTTTTCCAGAAATATTTAGTACGGGGCTTAACCTTTGGAGCGGTAAAAGGATAGCTGGAGGTGATTAATTTGGAAAAAAGTAAGATTGTAATTGTAGGAAGTTATAATACAGATTTGATGTCCAAGACTCCCTGGCTTCCAAAACATGGAGAGACCGTTTTAGGTGGACCATTTAAATTGGGGCCCGGTGGGAAAGGATCAAATCAAGCTGTTGCGGCAGCAAGATTAGGTGCTGAAGTTTGTTTTGTAGGTTGTGTAGGAGAAGATTATTTTGGCGAGATTGCCAAAAACAATTTTATAAAAGAGAAGATTAACATTGACTATCTCAAGGTAAGCAAAACTCAGCACACGGGCATGGCTTTTATTTTAGTAGATGATAAAACTGCTGAAAATATGATAGTGGTAGCTCCAGGGTCTAATATGGAAATAAATATTCCATTAGTAGAAATGGCACGAGATATCATTGTGAGTGCAGATATAGTGCTATTGCAGTTAGAAATTCCGGTGGAAATTGTGGAACATGTTATAAAACTAGTTTATAAGTCTAATAATACTATTTCCATTCTTAATCCTGCCCCGGGGAAGAAGTTGGAGAAAAATATTTTAAAGAAAGTATCTTTAATTACTCCCAATAGAAGTGAGTTGGAACTAATTACTAATCGAAGTGTTAATACAGTTGAAGAAGCTGAAAAAGCTGCCAAGGAAATTATATCTGCTGGAGTAAAAGATGTTGTTGTTACCTTAGGCAAAGAAGGAGCTTTGGTAGTGAATTCTAAAAAAACTACTCATGTGCCTACTTTTGAAGAAGTAAAGATTGTGGATACTACAGGGGCAGGAGATGCTTTTAATGGAGGCTTAGCTATTGCTCTTTCTGAAGGGAAGAATTTAGTGGAAGCGACTTATTTTGCTAATGCTGCCGCTAGTCTCAACGTAACCAAAATTGGCACAGCTCCTGCTATGCCCTATCGCGAAGAAGTGGAGGACTTTTTAAAAAATTATTCGCAATAAAATAGAAAACAGAGATATATTCGAAAGAAAGGAGGAATGGGGTTATTTGTCATGATTAAAATGAGAGATTATAAAGCAAGTTATAAAATTTTAAAGTCCTCTTTGGAAGAAAAGGGAGTTAGTGTAAGTAAAGTTGAGAAGAAGTTAAAGGCATTAAAGATTGAAACTCCAAGTTGGGGTTATTCAGATTCAGGAACTCGTTTTGCAATTTTTAAGCAAAAAGGAGCTGCTAAGAGTGTAAAAGAAAAAATTCAGGACGCAGCAGAAGTACATAA
>JAUVOA010000178.1 GCA_030599445.1 Atribacterota bacterium
GATGTAGAGGAGGGAATAAAAATATCTCGAGAACTTATTGATAAGATAAACAAATATAAAGAAGTAGCCGGAATTCATATATTCCCTTTACGAGATATGAATTTGGCCTGCCGTTTGTTAAATTAGTCGTTAGTATTTGGTTAGCTAGTTAACTGGTTTGTTGGTTAATTAGTTTAGTATTAATTCTTCAATATACTTATTCCTCAACCAGATAACCAACTAACTATCTAACTAATTCTTTGCGAGATACGAGATACTAGATACGAGATACGAATTAGGGCTTACGTGAAAAGGGAATTCCCATACAATTAAAATAGAAGAAGAGAGATATGAAGATAATAAAAGATATTAAATTAAACATAGATAGAGAGGAAGTATTACGATACCAGGGATATAGCAAAAAAAGGGTTAAAAAACCTAATCAAAATATTTTAAGAATTACCGAAGAGGAAATTAATCGAGGTTATAGTCTTTTTAAGATCCGGGGAGTTTATTCCTTAATTAAAATTATTAGCTTTGCATCAAAGGGAAAGATTAATTTAGAGAATGAGCTTGTTTTTAGATTTTCTAAATCTATAATTGACCAATTAAAAGGGGCAAGTTATTTGCTTGTAGGAGTGGTTACTATAGGGGATTTTTTAGAAAAGAAAGTTTCTAAATTATTTTCTCAAGGAGAATATCCTTGGGCATTAGCTTTAGATGCAGTAGGGACTGTGGCAGTCGAGGATTTTAGTCGGAGAGTTAGAAAATTGGCTCGCCAAGAGGTAAAAGAGCAGGACTTTAAAACGAGTAAGCATTTTTCTCCCGGTTATAATGGTTGGGAAGTGTCTCAACAAGAAATTATCTTTAAAAGTATTCCTGCTGATAATATCGGAGTAAGACTAACCAAGGGTTACATGATGTTGCCCCAAAAGTCATTATCCTGGGTAATCGGAGCAGGGAAAGAAATGATTATCTTTTCCGAAAAGGATAATAACTGCGGAAACTGTCAGTTTAAATACTGTAATTATAAATTTTAAATTTCGTTAGATAAGGAGAAAGCAATGGGAAAAACAATTGTTGAGAAGATACTCTCAGCTCATACAGATACAAATAATCTTAAGATAGGAGATATAATTAAAGCTCGGGTGGACTTTGCCTTTGCCAATGATATCACTGCTCCTATAGCTTTAAAATATTTTAAAGAAAGTGGTGCCAGACAAGTATTTGATAAAAAGAGAGTTGGCTTAATCCCTGATCATTTTGCTCCCAATAAAGATATAAAATCTGCAGAACAGTGTAAATTATTAAAAGAATTTGCTCAGGAGTATGAAATAGAGAATTATTTTGAAATAGGAAAGATGGGGGTAGAACATGCCCTCCTGCCAGAAAAGGGATTAGTTCTTCCCGGAGATGTAGTAGTGGGAGCAGATTCTCATACTGACACTTCCGGGGCATTAGGTGCCTTTGCCATCGGAGTGGGCAGTACCGATTTTGCAGCTGTTATGGCTCTTGGTGAGGTTTGGCTCAAAATACCACCCACCATTAAGTTTATCTTTTCCGGAAAATTAAATAAATGGGTAAGCGGAAAAGACCTGATACTGTACACTATTTCCAAGATTGGGGTAGATGGAGCAAATTATAAGGTGATGGAATTTAGTGGGGAAGTAATTAAAGGTCTTTCTATGGATAATCGCTTTACTATGTGTAATATGGCCATTGAAGCAGGGGCTAAAACCGGGATTATCGAACCTGATGAGATTACTTTGGAATATGTAAAAGGACGAGCCAAAAGACCTTTTCAGATCTATAATAGTGATTCTGATGCCCATTATGAAAAAATTATAGAGATTGATATTAGTAAAATTGAGCCCCAGGTGGCTTTCCCTTATCTACCGGAGAATGCTAAACCGATCAGTAAAGCAAAAGGGATTAAAATTGATCAGTCAATTATCGGTTCCTGTACCAACGGGAGGATAGAGGATTTGCGTATAGCTGCAGAAATCTTAAAGGGGCAACAAGTTCATTCTGAAGTAAGATTGATTATTATTCCAGCGACTCAAGATATCTACCTACAGGCTATTCGAGAGGGTTTAGTCGATATCTTTATTACTGCGGGGGGAGCAGTAAGTACCCCTACTTGTGGTCCTTGCCTGGGTGGTTATATGGGTATTTTAGCTAAAGGAGAAAGGGCAATTTCTACCACAAACAGGAATTTTGTAGGGAGGATGGGACACCCTGAAAGCGAAGTATACCTGGCCAGTCCTGCCATTGCTGCCGCTTCTGCCATTTTAGGCAGAATAGCTAGTCCTGAGGAGGTGAAATAGAATGATAATTAAAGGTAAGATATGGAAATTTAAAGACAACATCGATACTGATGTAATTATCCCTGCTCGTTATCTTAATACTACTGACCCCAAAGAGTTAGCCCTGCATTGCATGGAAGATTATGATTCTGAATTTGTTAAAAAGATAAGCCAGGGAGATATTATAGTAGCGGGTAGAAACTTTGGCTGTGGGAGTTCCCGTGAACATGCCCCCATTGCCTTAAAAGCAGCCGGAGTATCTTGTATTATCGCCCAATCTTTTGCCCGAATATTTTTTAGAAATGCTATAAACATTGGTCTTCCTATCTTTGAATCCGAAGAAGTGGCAGATCAATGCTCCGAAGGCGATCTATTAGAAATAGATACTGAACAAGGGGTGATAAAAAATTTAAGTAAAAATGAGACCTATAAAACTAATCTCCTACCTAAATTTATACAAAAAATTATTTCAGGGGGCGGTTTAAGGGAATATGTTAAAGAAGAAGTAAAAAGGAGGAAAATAAATGTATAACATAGCTTTAATTCCTGGTGACGGAATAGGTGCTGAAATAATCAGAGAAGGTAGGAAGGTAATAGAAGCAGCTTCTTATAAATTTGGAATAGAAATTAAATGGAACGAATTTCCTTTTGGTGCCGAACATTACCTAAAGACTGGGGAATTATTACCTGATAATGCCTTAAAAGAGATTGAAGATATGGATGCTATATACCTTGGGGCAGTTGGTGACCCTCGAGTAAAGCCGGGTATTTTAGAAAAAGAAATATTGCTTAAGGCCAGATTTTATTTTGATCAGTATATCAATTTACGGCCCATTAAATTATATAAAGGGGTTCCCTGTCCTTTAAAAGATAAAAACCCGGAAGACATTAATTTTTATGTGGTTAGAGAAAATACTGAAGATTTTTACGTAGGAATCGGGGGGAGATTTAAGGCGAAAACCCACCAAGACAATTTGGAAGTATTAAGAAAGCTGTATAAAACTAAAATTAAAGTAGGTTTTAATTTAGAACAAGAAGAAGAAATAGCCTATCAAATTGGCTTAATTAGTAAATCAGGAACTCAAAGGGTAATGAAATATGCCTTTGAGTTGGCCAAGAAAAAAGGAATGAATCGAGTAACTTCAGTAGACAAGGCTAATGTATTGACTAATATCTATGGATTATGGAGAGATGTTTTTAAAGAAATATCCACTCAATATCCTGATATTGAAACTGAATTTACCTTTGTAGATGCTATTACCATGTGGTTTGTAAGAAAACCTGAATGGTTTAAAGTGGTAGTTACTCCTAATATGTTTGGAGATATTATTACCGATTTAGGAGCGATGATTCAAGGGGGTCTAGGTATAGCTGCCGGAGGCAATATAAATCCGGAGGGCATTTCAATGTTTGAACCAATTCATGGTTCTGCTCCCAAATATAAGGATAAATCTATTGCCAATCCTACTGCCACCATATTAGCTGGGGCAATGATGTTGGACTGTTTAGGAGAATTAAAAGCAGCTAAAGCCATTGAGGATGCGGTAGAAAAGGTCTTAAGCGAAGGAAAAGTAAGATCCCATGATTTAGGAGGAGATTCTTCTACTATCGAAGTGGGAGATGAGGTAGTTAAAAAACTTAAAGAAGTAAATATTAAATGATTTTAAATTATATTTATTAACTATACTATATTAATTCAAAATTTTTACCCTTTATCTTTTTTATAAAATAAGGGAGAGTTAGCTTATCTAACTCTCCCTTATTTTATTCTTTTTTTGCCTCTTCTTTCTCTCTACACAATACGTAATGCGATATATGTGATGCTAATAAATTGTTGACAATATAC
>JAUVOA010000065.1 GCA_030599445.1 Atribacterota bacterium
CAGAGGATAAAATTTAATGAATAATGTAGTTTTAGAAATTGGAACCGAGGAAATACCAGCTCAGTATATGGAGAATGCCTTAAAAGATTTAAATCGGTTAGCAAAAAAGTATTTGGAAGAATCGAGGATAAAATATAAAGAAATAAAGGTTTACGGCACTCCTCGAAGATTAATATTATTCATTTTCCACATTAGGGAAAAACAGGAAAACATTTTTCAAAAAATTAAAGGACCTGCTTATTCAATTGCTTATAATAATGATTCGCAGCCCCAAAAACCTGCTCTAAAATTTGCTCAAAGCACAGGGATAAATGTTGAAGATTTAATTGTTGAAGATACAGAGAAAGGAAAATATATTTTTGCCACCAAATCCAAAATAGGCCAGCCAACTATTGGTATATTATCCCAGATATCTCCTAAAATAATAAAGAACATACAATTTCCCAAGTCAATGCGCTGGGAAGGAAAATCATTACGATTTATCCGTCCTATAAGATGGATACTTGCCCTGTATGGAAAAGAAATAATCAAGTTCAATCTAAATGGTTTAGATTCTGAAAATATTACTTACGGTCATAGACTTTTAGCGCCCCAAAAAATCAAAATATCTTCTACTCAGGAATATTTCAAAAAGCTAGAAAAAAACTATGTAATAGTAGATCCCAAAATTAGAGAAAATATAATTAAAACAGATATAAAACAGATAATTAAGGAAATTGGTGGGGAAAAAATAATAAATGAAAAGCAGTTAAAGGAAATAATTTATTTAGTTGAATATCCCAATGCAATTTTAGGAAAATATGATAAAGAATATTTAGAATTACCCAAGGATGTCTTAATAGTAGTTATGGAAAAACATCAAAAATATTTTCCTGTTTTTAAAAACAAAGATGAATTGCTTCCTCTATTTATTGTAATTATTAATAATTCCAAGAAACATGCCTCTAAAATTAGAGAGGGCAACGAAAATGTTCTCAGGGCCAGGTTAGAGGATGCAAAATTTTTCTACCAGGAGGACCAGAAGATTCCTTTAGAGAAAAGTGTGGATAAATTAAAAAATGTTATCTTCCAGGAAAAGCTGGGAAGCCTTTTTGATAAAAAAAAGAGATTAGAATTGCTGTGTGACTACATTTCAGATAGTTTGCGGGTTAAACAAAAAGTAAAAAAAGATCTTTTAAGATCTGCTCATTTGTGCAAAGCAGATTTGGTTACTGAAATGGTAAAAGAATTTCCAGAGTTACAGGGATCAACAGGCAAAGAATATGCTATTTTATCTAATGAAAAAAAAGAGGTAGCGGAAGCTATCTTTGAACATTATCTCCCCCGTTTTCCAGGTGATAGGTTGCCCGTAACCAAAAGTGGTATGATTTTAGGGATTGCTGATAAAGTGGATACTATTATTGGCTGTTTCGTGATGGGCTTAGCTCCAACAGGTTCACAGGATCCTTACGGATTAAGAAGGCAATCTCGCGGGAAAATTGCCATAATTTTAAAAAATAATTTGGAAATTTCGTTAAGAGACATTATTCAGAAATCTTTATCCTTATATAAAGAAAGTGTTTCAGTGGAATTAAAAATTGATGAGAATAAAGTTGTATCCCAGATATTAAGTTTTCTCAAACAAAGATTAAAAAATATCTTTTTAGAAGATGGAATTCGTTATGATATAATTGATGCAGTTTTGGCTGTCGATAACGATGGAGATGTAGTTGATATTAAAAATAGAATTAAAGCTATAGAGGAATTATATAATCAACCAATTTTTAGAAAAATACTCAACTCATCAAACAGGGTATTAAATTTATCAAAAAATAATGAAGAAACCGAGATTGACCAGTCACTATTAAAGGAAAAAGCAGAGTTAAATTTATACCATAGTTATGAAAGTATTTATCCTCGAACAAGGAAATTTATTTTTAACAAAGAGTACAAAAAAATATTTAAGTTATTAGGAGATTTGTGCGAGCCGGTTGATGAGTTTTTTGACCAGGTACTGGTAATGGACAAAGATAATAACATTAGAAAGAATAGGATCGCACTCATCAAGAAAATAGGAATATTATTTAATCAAGTAGCTGATTTATCCAAAATTGTTTCTACAAAAGAAAGGAGGGAATAATTATGGAGAGTGTCGAATTTAAACCTACTGTTTATATAATTTCTGATTCTACCGGCGAAACTGCTCAAACCGTAGTACATGCTGCGCTTAGTCAGTTTGATTCTGATGATATTAAGTTGAAATTGTTTGCCCATATTGAATCTATGAAAGATATCACAGGGATAATAGATCAAATAAATAAAGAAAAAGGTTTTATAGTTTATACTATTGTAAAACCAGAATTAAGATTATTTTTGAAAGAGGAATCCAAAAAGCAATCTGTCGCTTCCTTCGATATGTTTGGTCCGATTATGGAAAACATTGAAAGGATAAGCGGAATTATCCCTAAATTAGAACCGGGAATTATTAGAAAATTAGATAAAGAATATTTTAGAAGAATGGAGGCAATGGAATTTGCGGTGAAATATGATGCTTGCCAGGGAGAATTAGAGTTATCCAAAGCTGATCTGGTAATATTGGGGGTTTCTCGAACCTCAAAAACACCACTTAGTATGTATCTTGCCCATAAAGGTTTAAAGGTAGCCAATATAGTATTAGATTTTGAATTTGAAGCACCAGAGGGAATATTTTACTTACCCCCGGAGAAAGTAGTTGGTTTAACCATGGACCCCAATAAGTTAATTGAGATAAGAAGTGAACGATTAAAGGCATTGGGATTACCTGACGATGGTGTATACAATAAAAAAGATAGAGTAATTAAAGAGTTAAAATATGCAGATGTTATTTATAGAAAAATCGGATGTCCGATAATTGACGTAACCAATATGGCCATAGAAGACATTGCTACAAATATACTTAAAATTACAAAGGAGGAAGAATGAGTATGAAAAAATATGTCTATTTTTTTGGTGAAGGAATAGGAGATATGAAATCCATTTTAGGAGGAAAAGGTGCAGGCCTGGCAGAAATGACCAGAATAGGTCTTTCCGTTCCTCAGGGATTTACTATAACTACAGAAGTATGTGTTGAATATTATAAAAATGATAAACAATATCCTCAAGGACTAGAGGAACAGATAGAAGAAAATTTAAAAAAGTTAGAACAGATATCTAAAAAAGCATTAGGAGATGCTAAAAATCCTTTGTTAGTCTCAGTTCGTTCAGGCGCACCAATTTCTATGCCTGGTATGATGGATACAGTTCTAAATTTAGGATTAAATGATATTACCATTAAGGGTATTGGCGAAAAAACAAAAAATGAGCGTTTTGCTTACGATAGTTATCGACGTTTTATGCAGATGTTTGGAAATGTAGTTTTAGGTATTGGGCATGATAAGTTTGAACATCTTTTGGAAGATCTTAAAAAAGAACTTAAGGTACAATTAGATACGGAAATTGACTGTGAAGGTCTGAAAATATTAGTGGAGAGATACAAAAAACTGATAAAAAAAGAGACCGGAGAAGATTTTCCTCAAAAACCTAAAGCTCAATTAAAGATGGCTATAGATGCTGTGTTTAATTCCTGGAATACTAAAAGGGCGGTAACTTATCGTAGGATTAACAAAATTTCCGATGATTTGGGGACAGCAGTAAATGTTCAAGAGATGGTTTTTGGCAATATGGGAGAAGATTCAGGAACAGGGGTTGGATTTACCAGAAATCCTTCTACCGGAGAAGAAGAATATTACGGAGAATATCTTCTGAATGCTCAGGGAGAAGATGTGGTTGCAGGTATCAGAACACCCTTGCCTTTATCTAATCTCAAAAACGATTTACCGGAAGTATATGAAGAACTTATTAAGATAGTTACACTTTTAGAAAAACATTATAGAGATGTTCAAGATTATGAATTTACCATAGAAAAAGAGAAACTTTACTTGCTACAGACCCGAACAGGGAAAAGAACCGCCCAGGCTGCTCTTAAAATTGCTGTTGATATGGTAGAAGAAGGAATAATTACCAAAGAGGAGGCCATCTTAAGGGTAGAACCAAATCAATTAAATCAACTTTTACATAGAAGAATAGATCCCAAGGCAAAAGTGGAAGTAATTGCCAAGGGATTACCGGCTTCTCCGGGTGCTGCTTACGGAAAAGTGATCTTCACCGCCGATGAAGCAGAAGAATTAGGAAAAGAAGGAGAAAAGGTAATATTGGTAAGAGCAGAAACCACACCTGATGACATTCATGGTATGGTAGAAGCCCAGGGTGTCCTTACCAGCAGAGGAGGTATGACCAGTCATGCGGCGGTAGTAGCAAGAGGTATGGGAAAAGCCTGTGTAGCCGGTTGCAGTGTTTTGAACATTAATGTAAGAAAAGAAAAAATATCTGTCAACGATATAACGATAAAAAAAGGTGATTTTATCACAATAGATGGAGGAACAGGAGAAGTATTTTTAGGAAAAGTTCCTACCATTGAACCGAAAATGAGCAAGGAATTTGAAACCCTGTTATCCTGGGCTGACAAAATAAAACATTTAGGTGTATATGCTAATGCCGATACACCGGAAGATGCGCAAAGGGCCAGAGAATTAGGGGCGGAAGGTATAGGACTTACCAGAACAGAGCATATGTTTATGGCGCAGGATCGTTTACCCATTGTCCAAAAAATGATAATGGCCGATACCAAGAAAAGCAGAGTAGAGGCTTTAGAAAAATTATTGCCTATGCAGAAGGGTGATTTTTTAGGCATTTTAAAAGCTATGGAAGGATTACCGGTAATTATCAGACTTCTCGATCCACCACTTCATGAATTTTTACCCAATTTGGAAGATACTTTAATAGAAGTAAATACTTTAAAATTAAAAAATATAGATTCGGTAGAACTTGCTAAGAAGAAAAAATTGTTAAAAATAATTAAATCTTTACACGAAATGAATCCAATGTTAGGGCTTCGAGGGTGCAGGTTAGGCATATTATATCCGGAAATATATGAGGTGCAGGTTGAAGCTATCATAGAAGCTGCGATAGAGTTAACTAAAAAAGGTATCAAAGTAAAACCTGAAATAATGATTCCTCTAGTAAGTCATATAAACGAATTTAGACTGATATGCAAAAGAACCAGGAAAATTGCTAATGAAAATATAAAATCTGCAGGCGTAGAATTAGAATATAAAGTCGGGACTATGATTGAGTTACCACGAGCCGCCTTAACTGCCGATAAGATAGCAGAAGAAGCTGAATTCTTTTCGTTCGGTACTAATGATCTAACTCAGACAACTTTTGGTATAAGCAGGGATGATGCCGAAGGGAAATTCTTATTAAAGTACGTTGATGATAAAATTTTAGAAGATAATCCTTTTGAAGTATTAGATCGCGAAGGCGTAGGAAAATTAGTTAAGCTGGGTACAAAGTTAGGAAGGGAAACCCGTCCTAACTTAGAAGTAGGTATTTGTGGAGAGCACGGAGGAGAACCTCGTTCAGTGGAATTTTGCCATTCTGTGGGCTTAAACTATGTGAGTTGTTCGCCTTTTAGAGTTCCTATTGCCCGACTGGCAGCTGCCCAGGCGGTAATAAAAGAAAAAGATTAAAGATAAAACTAAAATAATTTACCGATTAACTAATTGACCAATTCTCCAATTAAACAATTTTGGAGGATAACTTATAGTGTCAATTGAAAAGTATAAAATATAAAACCAAAATTTAAAACAAAAGTTGTAGGGGCGTATTGCAATACGCCCTAAATACTTAAATTTAAATAAACATAAATGAAATATAAATAAAAAGAAAGGATAGAATAACATGCAAATTGAACTGTTAATTCCTTTAAGTGGTATTATCGCACTTATATTTGCTATATTTCTTTCCCTGAAGGTAATCAGAGAAAAGCCCGGAAATGAATTAATGCAAGAAATATCAAAAATGATTGAACAGGGAGCTATGACTTTTTTAAAAAGAGAATATAGTGTTTTGGTGTTTTTTATTATTATAGTCAGTCTCATATTAGGTTGGTTGAGAAGTCCTATTACCAGTTTATCTTTTGTAATAGGGGCAATTTGTTCCGGATTAGCAGGTTTAACCGGTATGAAAATAGCAACTAAAGCAAATACGAGAACTGCCAATGCGGCCATAGAGGGAGGAATAACCAAAGCTTTAAAAATTGCTTTTTCCGGCGGTGCAGTGATGGGTATGTCGGTAGCAGGTTTTGGATTATTAGGTTTAGGCACTTTATATTACTTCATCAGAGAACCGGAAATTATAAATGGATTTGCTTTGGGGGCAAGCTCTATAGCTTTATTTGCCAGAGTAGGTGGAGGAATATTTACTAAAGCTGCAGATGTGGGAGCTGATTTAGTGGGAAAAGTTGAAGCAGGAATACCTGAAGATGACCCACGTAACCCAGCGGTTATCGCTGATAACGTAGGAGATAACGTTGGAGATATAGCAGGAATGGGTGCAGATTTATTTGAATCTTACGTAGGTTCAATTATTTCCAGTATGATTTTGGGTGGATTATTTTTTGAAGGAACTAAAGGAATTATATTTCCTCTATTGTTAGCAGCTTGCGGGGTAATTTCTTCTATTATAGGTACTTTTTTTGTACAGACCAAAAGCGAAAAAAAATTACACAATGCCTTAACCAAAGGGACTATAGTAAGCGGATTTTTAGTAATTATTTCTTCTGCTTTTCTTTCTAATGTTTTATTTAATAGTTTAAGTGTATTTTATGCTACTGCCGCTGGATTAATTGCCGGTATAATTATCGGATTAATAACCGAATATTATACCTCCTATCATTATCCTCCGGTAAAGGCAATTTCTAAGTCATCACTTACCGGAGCAGCAACTACCATTATTTCGGGATTGGCTGTCGGTATGCAAAGTACCGCTATACCCCTAATCGTGATTGCTATTACGGTTTTAGTTGCCTATAAATTTGCGGGTTTGTACGGTATTGCTGTTTCAGCGGTAGGGATGCTTTCTATAATCGGTATGACGGTTTCTGTTGATTCCTATGGTCCGATTGCTGATAATTCGGGTGGAATTGCCGAAATGGCCGGGTTGGATCCCAAGGTACGAAAAATTACCGATTCATTAGATGCCGTAGGAAATACTACAGCTGCCATTGGAAAAGGTTTTGCTATCGGTTCAGCAGCATTAACTGCTTTGGCTTTATTTTCAGCCTATTGTAAATCAGTAGGATTAGAAACCATAAGCATAACTAATCCGATAGTGGTAGCAGGGATGTTTATAGGTGGTCTTTTGCCTTATCTTTTTTCTGCTTTAGCCATAAATGCAGTAGGAAAAACAGCTTTCCTAATGATAGAAGAAGTTCGTAGACAATTTAGAGAAATACCTGGCCTGAAAGAGGGAAAAGCTAAACCGGATTCTGCAAGATGTGTAGATATTAGCACTAAAGGAGCTTTGAAAGAGATGATATTACCCGGGTTATTAGCTATAGTATCTCCAATAGCAGTAGGAATAGTACTTGGTCCTGAAGCCTTAGGGGGCATGTTGATTGGAGCGGTGTTAGTAGGAGTATTGTTGGCCATACAGATGGCCAATTCCGGAGGAGCTTGGGATAATGCTAAAAAATATATTGAAATGGGAAATTATGGAGGAAAGGGTACAAAAGTCCATGAGGCCGCAGTAATAGGTGACACTGTAGGTGACCCACTAAAAGATACTGCTGGTCCTTCCATGAA
>JAUVOA010000289.1 GCA_030599445.1 Atribacterota bacterium
CCAGCTGTACTAACGAATTTTCACCCGATCTAAAATATAAAACTGTAATGTGTTCCCGTTCAGTTATTCAAAACCTGTGGAATCCTATTGCTTTCATAAATGGTGGAGGGCTTTGCTTGCGTTGGTTTAGAGATGAAATAGCCCATCAGGAGAAAAAGGAAGCTGAAGCTAAAGGGCAGGATTTTTATGAATTTCTCGATAAGCTGGCTTCTGAAGTTTCACCTGGTAGTGATAGGTTGCTCTTTATACCTCATTTGGGAGGAAGAGTCTTACCAGCTCAACCCAATCTGAGAGGGAGTTGGATTGGATTTAGTTGGGGACAGAGTAAAAATCATTTTTACCGATCCATTCTTGAAGGTATAGCTTATGAATACTACTATTATTTAAAAATTATGAAAAAACTCTATCCTGATATTGAATTTAAGGAAGTTCGAGCTTTAGGTGGAGGGTCAAAGAGTAAATTATGGAATCAAATAAAGGCAGATACTCTTAATATTCCCTATACCATAGTAACTCAGCAAGAACCAGCTATTTTGGGTAGTGCAATTATTGGCGGTTATGCTGTGGGGCTATTTGATGACTTGGCTAAAACTTCACAAAAATTTGTTCAGGTTAAAGACCAAATAGAAGCCCGTACCGAATATCATGACCACTATAAGCAATATGCTGAAATATACATTGATTTAATTGATAATCTTAATAATACTTTTCAAAGGCTTGCACAATTGAAGGAGCCTTCACTATCTTGATGAAGGTTAGATAACTTTTAATAGTGAAATTTGGAAGGAAGGATAAATACAGATTTAATGGAACCTTTTAATAGTTATTTAAATTTTAATAGGGGTGAGATTCTCTCAAATTGTAATATAGTAGTTCGTCATTTGAGCGATATGGAAGGAATGTATTATGATTTAGAAGCTACCCAAAAGATAATTAATGAAGACGATCGTGTAATATATAAAGTCTACAATATAGATGTCCCTGAGAAATATGGACATCTACAGCACTGCACCAGCATTATCTATCCTGGACGAGTAGGCGATGAGTTCCATATGACCAAAGGACATTTTCATGCACAGGAAGATACTGCAGAAATATATTTAGTATTACAGGGAACAGGTAAATTGTTAATGCAGAAGAAAGATACAGAAGTTAAGATCCTCGATATGCAATCAGGTAGTATATCCTATATTCCCCCATATTGGGCTCATAGGACGATAAATACTGGGAATAAACCATTAATCTTTTTTGCGGTTTATCCTGGTGAAGCCGGACATAATTATGGAATTATTGAGAGTAAAGGATTTTGTAAATTAATTATTGATAAAGATGGGCAAATTAAAGTAATAGATAATCCTAATTATTAAATAAATATTGTAATATCGAAAATGGATGAAATGGAAGGAAAATAATATATATTAGAAAGAGTATATGAGAAAAGTGCTCATAATTATAATCACGCTTTAAATATAAAAAAGAAGGGGGTGATTACGTATAACTATACAAATTTTAAAAGAAGGAGGTGATTATGAAATAAAACATATTTAGTTTGTTTGAAGATGATTAACCTAATTTTAATTAAAGGGAGGTATTAGAAGATGATTAAGAAAGGTTTATTAATAATTCTTATTGTTGCTTTGTTAGTAACTGTAAGTTCGTTTGGGGTATTAGCAAAAGAATTACCCAAGGAAATAGTTATAGGTTGGACACCGCCTGATATCACCGGAGTCTTTAGAACTGCAACACATTACTTCGAGGTAGGTGCTTACGATGCTTCTCTTAATGGAATCACTACTAGTATCATCTATCGGGCTCCGGCCTCACATATTGCTTTTGGAGATCAGGTGTCAATTATCGAAGACTTTATTACCATGAATGTAGATGTAATTGCCATTTCGCCTATAGAAGTAGAAGTGATTATTCCTACTATTCGTAAAGCTAATGAAGCAGGTATCCCGGTGATAATTGTTAACTTGCTGGAACCTATTGCAGGAGTTGAGGTAGCCTCTTATATTGGTTTCGATAATGGCGAAGCAGCTGAGGTTTCTGCCTATACCGTACTGGATTATTATGGTGGACCGGGCGTGTTAGGTACGGGGAGAAAAGTTACGGTTGAGCCAGGAGAATACCTTGATCTAAAATGGTGGCAAGACCTATATGCTACTGTCACCGCAGAAGAAAAAGCAGCTATAAAAGCAACCGGAACCATTATCGAGGGTGTTGCGGGTGGTTTCTTCTCTACAGCTCGATTGATCGGTTTTCAAAAAGTGATTGATGAGTATCCAGGTATCAAAATAGTGGGCACCTTGGCAGCAGACTGGAACCGAGAGAAAGGTATCAAGGCAGCGGAAGATTTTCTTACTGCCAATCCTAAAGGAACGCTTGACTTTATGTGGGCGGCGTCTAATGAGATGGGAATGGGTGCAATGTTAGCTGCTGAGGCTGTGGGTAGGCAAGATGAGGTGAAAATATTCACCAATGATGTTACACCGGAGTCAACGGAGAGGGTGCGTGAAGGAAGAATGGTGGCAGAAACAACTCATGGATTTGCGGACTGGGGTTGGTATGGAGTCGAATATGCAGTTAGAGCAGCTCTAGGATTAGATGTCCCTTCGATTTTCGACATCAGGCCCAGGACAATGTATAAGGAAAATGCGGATGAATTTTATCCTGAACCAAAGCTTGAGCCTATAGACTGGGATGCAATCAAGACTGAATATCTGGCAAAATAAGTTATGGCAAGAGGGGGTCCTTATAAAGGGCCTCCCTCTATGCCTTTATAACAAACTTAATATAAGTTGATTTCCATAATCTGTTTTTTTGTACTTTTAGTTTTATATTTCTTATAAATATGGGATTTTCTAATTTTTCGATAATGTTACTATGCAGA
>JAUVOA010000310.1 GCA_030599445.1 Atribacterota bacterium
ATATAGTATCGAGTATATAGTATTGAGTATCGAGTTAAGAAAGCGAAAGAAAAGATAGAAAAAGTAGCATTCTTCTTTCTATCTAATTACCATACTAAAGATTACACTAACTAAAAAGGAGATTCATTTAATGGTTAACAAATTAAAAGTGGCTTGTCTTCAAGTAAGTGCAAGAGAGTATGAGGATAGATACGAAAATAAAGAAAATATCCTAAGAATAATTGATAAGGCGGCGGATTCACGCCCTCAATTAATGGTCTTACCAGAGTGTGCCTATCCGGCCTATTATATTTCTCCGCTTATTGTGAAAAATTCCTTAGAATTCCAGAAATCGACTTTAGAACTAATTGCCGAAGTTAAACAAAGAGCTAAACTGTATAAATGCTACATAGCTTTAGGGATAGTTGAAACTGACCTAATCAAAAATATTCTTTACAATTCTGCTTTACTTATCAATCCGGAAGGTCAGGAAATAAGCCGCTTCCGAAAATCTTACCTCTGGCATTTTGATTCTTACTGGTTCTGCGCCGGCGAACAATATCCGGTAATTGAGACCGAATTCGGGAAAGTAGGTATGTTTATCTGTGCTGATGGACGACTCCCTGAAATAGTCCGTTGTTTGAGTTTGCAAGGAGCGGACATTTTACTTGACCTTACCAACTGGGTCACCTCAGGATTTGAGAAAGAAACCCTTACCAACCCTCAGGTAGAATATATGATTCCAACACGCGCCCTGGAAAACCGAGTTTGGATAATTGCCGCTAATTAAGTAGTGATGGAGGCAAAGAGTATATTATATTGTGGGAAAAGCGCTGTCTTTGCACCTGATGGTGAGGTAGCTAAAATTGCTTCTTCTTCCCAGGAAGAAATTCTCTTTTATGAAATTTCACTTAAGGGAGCTATAGATAAATCAATTGACCATCAAATAAATACAATCGATGACCGCAGACCAGAACTTTATTCCGAATTGGTTCAACCTACTAATACTTTACCCATCTATTCTATTATGAATAAAAAGACTGGTCTTAAAAACCCAAATCCACTAACCGCAGTAGTGCAAATAGAATTTGAAGATAATTTTAAAAAATATCTCCAAAAATTAGAATTCTTCATAAATAATTTATTAGAACAGGAAACTAATATTATTATCTTCCCCGAATGTGATTTTATCTTCCCCGAAAGTGGAGATGAGGTCATCCATAAAGTCAAACAAATAACTAAAAACAGGAAAGTTCTCTGTGCTATTACTTTAATTGAAAAAGCGGGTGAAGTTTATTATAAAACCACTTTTCTTATAGAATCGGGTAAACTCCGAGGAAAATACAGAAAGACTCATTTAGAAAAAGAAGAAAAGAATCTTTTTTCTCCTGGAGATTTAGGCCTTCCGGTATTTAAAACTTCTTACGGTTACATAGGAGTAATGATAGGTTATGAAGGAATTTTTCCTGAAATATCCCGTACCCTAACCCTTAAGGGGGCAGATTTAATTATCTGGCCCAGTAAATTTACCAATGATAGACAGATAAATATCTGCCGCAGCAGAGGGGCAGAAAATAAAATATTTATAGCTTGTTCTAATTCCATTTCTCATCAAAGCACTGGTCATAGCCTCTTAACTTCTCCTTCGGGGCAAATATTAACCTCTTGTCTGGGTAAAACTAAACAAGCCAGCCTTTCTTCGCTTAATCTTTTACTTTCTCGAAATAAAGACATTGTCCCCCATACCAATACAATACTGGATAGAAAACCAGAAACCTATAAAATTTTAACACAATAAATAAATGAAATATATTCTATTAATTTAAATCGACTCAGGGAGGTAAATTTTGAAAACAGAACTCATAATTAATTTAACAGCCGGTGGGGGGAAGCCCCGCCCTCATCTAAAAACAATTTTCAAATATTTAAAAGAAAATGGATTTAATTTTAAAGTCAGCTATACTTCACATCATGGTGAGGCGATAGAACTTGCCCAAAAAGCTGCTGATAAAGAAGTAGATCTTATCGTATCAATTGGTGGAGATGGAACAGTTAATGAAATTGTAAACGGAATTATGAAATCAAAAAATGATCCTTCTTTAGGAATAATCCCTTTAGGATGGGCTAATGATTTTATTAAAAGCACAGACATCCCCTCTGATACAATTGAAGCTTGTAAAATTTTAATTAAAGGTAAGACCAAAAAAATAGATATAGGGCTAATCAATGGCCAGACATATTTTGCTAATATCTGTGGGGTAGGATTTGATGCAGAAATAGCCCAGCTCGCCAATCAGATGAAAAGCAAACACCCCAATTTACGCATTCTTGGTGCATTTGTCTATGTTTTCGCTACTATAAAAAAACTTCTTTCTCCTTTTAGCTACCATAATGTAAAGATAAAATTTGATGGGCAAGAAATCTATTCTAAGATTCTATTTATTGCTATTAGTAATGGAAAATTTTACGGAGGCAGATTTAAAATCACCCCGGAAGCTATATTAGATGATGGTTTGTTAGAAGTATGTGTGGTAAAAGAAATGGGAAGATTTAAGTATCTCAGCATTATCCCCAAAGTTTTTAAAGGTACACACGCAAGCATTAAGGGGGTAAACTTTTATAGAGCTAAAGAAGTAGTAATTCAATCTTCAGAATCTGTTCTGGCGCAAGTAAGCGGTGAAGTAATCGAAGGTCAGAAGAACTATATCATAACTCTTCTGCCAAAA
>JAUVOA010000146.1 GCA_030599445.1 Atribacterota bacterium
GAATTCAGGAGTAATCAGAATAAGTTATGTCTTTTAAAGATATAGTTGGCCAAGAAAGAGCAATAAAAATACTGAAAAAATCTCTAAAAGAGAATAAGATCTCCTCGTCTTATATTTTTATCGGGAGCGAAGGGACTGGGAAAAAGCTTACGGCTATAGAATTTACCAAGACGGTAAATTGTTTGAACCTTAATAAAAATTCAGAAGCTTGTGAAGACTGTCAATCGTGTAATGAGATTAGTAAGCAATGCAGCCCGGATTTAAAAATAATTGAACCAATTAAGAGTTCGATAAAGATTGAACAAATACGAGAAATGCGAAAAGAGATTGGACTAAAGCCTTTTAAAAATAAAAAAAAGATATACATAATAGATAAAGCAGAAAGGATGACCCTTGAGGCATCAAACTGTTTATTAAAAACTATCGAAGAACCCCCTTATTACGCAATAATAATTCTGATTTGTTCTAAGATAGATCCAATTTTACCTACTATAGTCTCACGTTGCCAGATAGTAAATTTTGGATTAATATCCTCCCGTAAAACAAAAGAGTTTTTATTAAATAAAAATAATAATTTAGAAAAAGAAAAAGCTGAAATTATTTCCAAATTAGCTCAAGGGAGCATCGGAAGTGCTTTAAAATTGTTATCAGATAAGGAATATTTTATTAGAAGAGAAGAAGTATTAGACTACTTATCAGCAATATCTCCTGGAAAATATGGTGACGATATTTTTACAAAAGTTGAAAAGATGGTATCTGAGACAGATATAATAGAAGAGATTTTAGAAATGATAAAATTATGGTATCGGGATATTTTAATTATTAAAAATACAGGAGATCAAAAGTATATTGCCAATTGCGATAAATTAGAAATACTTGGTAAGAAATCTCAAATATATTCCCAAAAAATATTAATTGATATCTTGGATTATTTAGAACAGGTAGAAGAATATTTGATGAAAAATGTAAATAAACTTCTCATTTTAGAAAGATTATATATAAAGATGGTAGGTGTTGAGTATTGCCTAAAGTAACTGGTTTAAAATTTGCCAAAACAAATTTTATCTATTATTTTAAAATTAATAATAAAATTAGATTAAAAAAAGGGGATATTTGTTTAGTAAAAACAGCTATTGGTTTAGATTTGGGTAAAGTAGTAATCCCTTACAAATATATAAAAAATGGTGAAATAGATACCCCGCTTAAAAATGTAATTAGAAAAATGAATAAAGAGGATTTTAAGAAACTCGAAATAATAAAGCGAGAAGAAATTGATGCATTAAATATTTGTAAAGAGAAGATTAAAAAATATAACTTACCCATGAAATTAGTTTACGTAAAATATTTATTTGATAAAAGTCGGATAATATTCTATTTTGTTTCTACTCAACGAATAGATTTTCGAGAATTGGTTAAAGACTTAGCAAAAGTCTTTAAAACTAAAATCGAGCTGAGACAGATTGGAGTAAGAGATGGAACAAAATTAATAGGTGGAATGGGAATTTGTGGGAGAGAAGTGTGTTGTGCTTCTTATATTCAAAAGTTTACTCCAATTCATATTAATATGGCTAAAATACAAAAAATTGCCCTGAATCAATCTAAAGTATCAGGCCTTTGTGGTAGATTAATGTGCTGCCTATCTTACGAATCTGAGTTCTATAAAGAGTGCTTAAAAAAGTATCCTAAATTGAGAGATAATGTTGAAACAAAGAAAGGAAAAGGAAAAGTTATAGAAATAAATGTGTTAAAAAAATACATTATAGTTGAATTAGAAAGCGATTCTAACAGCAAGAACGGTGGTATTAAGAAAAGAATTAAGATACCCGAAGAAGAATTCGAAGAATCCGTAATAAAAAGTAAAAGTGCAAAAAATAATGAGAATAAATGATTTAGTGTGTCGTTTCGCGGAACTAGCGTAGATCGTACAGCGTATAGGTGCGAGCATAAAGTGAAAGCAAAATTAGCGAAAAACGAAAAGTGCAAAGCGCAAAACCATAGCTCAAAACTTAAAATTAGAAAATATCTTTTAAATGAAATAAAAATATATTAGATTATATTGGGTTAAACACATTAACTCTCAAGAGAAAAAATAAGTTTTGAATTTTGAATTATGGTTTTTAGTTTTTCGTTTTAAATTTTTAGTTTTATATAATGTGGCAGACAAACAATATAGTGAATAATATAAAAATATGATTAAACTAAGTAATAATGAAAAAATCGAAGATCTAGGAGATAAAGGACTAAAAATTATCCAAGCAAGCGATTCATATCGTTTTTCGGTGGATTCTATTTTTCTGCTTAATTTTATTAGAGTTAAAAACTATGAAAAAATTATTGATTTGGGTACTGGTTCTGGGATAATCCCTCTACTTTTATTTGGCAAAAGAAAAGGATTATTTATTTATGGAATTGAGATACAAAAAAATTTGGCAGATATGGCTCGAAAGAGTATCGAATTAAATAAATTACAGAACCATATAACCATAATTCAAGAGGATTTAAAAAACATAAAAGATGTTTTTAAAAACCAACAATTTGATGTAGTAGTAAGCAATCCTCCTTATATTTCTATAGGGCAGGGAAAGATTAATCCTTCGAGTAGTAAAGCTATTGCCCGGCACGAAATAAAAGGTGATTTAGAGGATATAATTTCCGCAAGTAATTATTTGTTAAAAAATAAAGGAAGAATCTATTTAATTTATAGAAGTGCTAAATTAATAAAATTACTATTAGCTTTAAAAAAATATAGCATTGAACCAAAGGTTGTAAAATTTATTCATCCCCGACAAGGAAAAAATGCGAATCTTGTATTATTAGAAGGAATAAAAGGGGGAAAAGAAGAATTAAAAATCGAGGATCCTATATTTCAATATTAACGAAAAAAGTGGAGATGAATAAGTGTTTTGGGTAAAAATGAAACAGAGGGAATTTTATACATTTGCGGGACACCTATAGGGAATTTAGAAGATATTACTTTAAGGGCTTTAAAGATTTTAAAAAAGGTAAAATTAATTGCGGCTGAAGATACCAGACATACAAAAAAATTATTGAATCATTACCAGATAAATACAAAAGTTTCAAGCTACTATGAATATAATAAATTTAAAAAAGCTCCCTATCTGGTAGAAATATTAAAAAATGGTCAGGACATTGCCCTGGTATCCGATGCAGGTATGCCGGGAATTTCCGATCCAGGGTATGTATTGGTAAATTTAGCTTTAAAAAATAGTATAAAAATCATTCCTGTACCCGGTGTTTCAGCATTGTTAACCGCTTTAGTTGTTTCAGGATTGCCTACCGATAAATTTGTTTTTGAGGGGTTTTTACCTCGAAAAATTAAAGAGAGGAAAAGGTATTTTAGGAGTATAGAAAATGAAGAGAGAACCGTTATTTTCTATGAAACCCCGCACAGACTAAAAAGAGCCCTTAAGGATATGTTGGAAATATGGGGAGATAGAGAAATAGTTATTGCTCGTGAGTTGACCAAGAAATACGAAGAGATAATTAGAGGAAAACTGAGTCAGATTCTTACAGAAATTAGTACAATGGAGATAAAAGGTGAAATTACTTTGGTTGTCCAAGGAGGAACTAAGAAAAAAGGAAATGATACTATAGATTTTTTAATAAAAGAATGTATAATTGAAGAATATCTGAATAAACTAAAAAACCAAGGTTATTCAAATAAAGATATAATAAAAATTGCTCAGGAAAAATTAAATATTCCAAAGAATATGATATACAAAAAGTTATTGGAAATGAAGAATAGCGAAAAATGCAAAACGAAAAGCGCAAAACCAAAGCTCAAAACTTAAAATTAAAAAAATGTTTATATATGGAAGTGCATCTGATAAAATGGAAAATGAAAACTCAAAACATAAAATTAAATTAAAAGACAGAACATATCAATATTCTATTAAGATGATAGAATTTTTAGATAATTTACCAAAAGATAACTCTGCTCAAATTATTTCTAAACAGTTATTAAGATCAGCTACATCTATCGGGGCAAATATTGTTGAAGCTCAAGCTTCTAGTTCTAAAAAAGATTTCACTAAATATTTTAATTATTCTCTTAAATCTGCTAATGAAAGTGTATATTGGTTTAACTTGCTAAAAGACGCTAAAAAAATAAATAACAACCAGATAGAGTATCTTTTAAATGAAACTAAAGAATTAGCAAAAATATTAGGTTCAAGCATATTAACTCTCAAAGGAAAAAATAAGTTTTGAATTTTAAATTATGGTTTTGCGCTTTGCGCTTTCAGTTTTTAGTTTTTCAATTTATCCCAAGTTCATACGCCAAAATATGACACAAATATGAAAGGTGAATTATAATGAAAGAAAATAATCAATCTAAAAAAACATTTTATATAACTACTCCTATCTATTATGTTAATGATGTACCACATATCGGACATGCTTACACTACGATAGCTGCAGATGTTATGGCTAGATACAAAAAAATATCCGGATATGATGTTCTGTTTTCCACCGGTACAGATGAACATGGTCAAAAGATTGCTCGTTCAGCAGAAAAGGTAAATTTAACTCCTTTGGAGCTGGCAGATAAGGTGGTATTAAAATTTAAAAATCTCTGGCCCTTGCTAAATATAAAATATGATGATTTTATACGCACAACTGAATCAAGACATATTAAAGTAGTTCAAGAAATATTTAATAAATTATATGAAAAGGGGGATATTTACAAAGGTGAATATGAAGGTTGGTATTGTGTACCCTGTGAGACGTTTTGGACTGAGACTC
>JAUVOA010000219.1 GCA_030599445.1 Atribacterota bacterium
AGGGCAATATTTCCTGATTTAATCTATAGAGAAAATAAGATTGATCTTTATTTTCATCTACCCCTCTCTTAAGTAAAAACTTCTTGCTCTTCTGGTCATATTCATTGATAGCATAATGGCCGGTAGCAAGATAATCCGCACCTAAAGATTTTGCTTTCTCCCATAATAATCCAAATTTTATTTTCAGATTACAGATTACACAAGGGTTGGGGGTTCGGCCTGTGAGATATTCTTGGCAGAAATAGTTTATAACTATATTTCTAAATTCTTTGGTAAAATCCAGAACATGCCAGGGAATTTTTAGGTTTTGAGCGGCCTGTTCCACTGATTCTAAATTTTCGTTACCCTCATAATGATGGATAGTTATGCCGAGAACATCATAACCTTCTTCTTTTAACAGGGCAGCGGCTAATGAACTGTCCACCCCTCCGCTCATAGCCACTACGACTTTCTTTTTTAAATTTTTAATCACAATAGTTTATTCTCTTTTTTTGTTTAGTATTTATCCTTGTATTCTTAGGATTTCTAATTCATCTTCTATCAATGGTTTTACTTTCATGGTTCTGACCAATTCTTTAGATTTACTATAATAATCAATATCGACTTCTTCGTTTTCTTCTTCATTTCTATCGCAATACCTTGCAGTAATCCGACAGGATTTATCGATCAGTTCGTTATTTACTTTAGATCCCTTTTTTAACAAAGAAACCGGACCTTTTAAATTTTTAGCTTTAAAAAGAAAGTCTTCATCTTGAAAAAAATTTAGCAGTTGTTCGTTCTCCTCTTTATTTCTTCCTACTACTAACTTAATATCTCTGCTTAACCTGAAGTGCCGGCCTAATTTTAATAGCTCTATCTCTTCCAAAGAAAAAACGCCTTGAGTAAATAAATCTCTTAATCTTTTAGAAAAAGCCGGCTCGGTTAATTTGCAACCTCCAGCCGGTGAAGGATAATCCCTTATCCCCATCTTAGCAGCCAACTCCATCTGTCTTTTTCTCGAGCGGCCAGAAATATCCAGCAATTTATTTCTGTCCACCAACCCCTCTTTTTCGGGAATGGTCTCCGCTAATAATAAAGCAGATAACGGACGAAGAATCCTACCTTCAAACCCTGATTCTCTCTTAATTATACTTAAGCTATTTCTGTTCTGAGACATGGGTCTTTCTCCCAAAACTTCGCCACTTAAGATAAAAGAAGCTCCTATCTTGTTCATATATTCTCCCGCCTTTTTAAACATAAGGGCATGACAGTCTATACAGGGATTCATATTCTTTCCGAACCCATACTTGGGTTTCTTTAAGATCTTTAGAAGCTCTTCGGTAATATCTATTATTTCTAAATTTATATCTAAATTTTTTATTGCCGCAAAGGTCTTGTCTAAACCAAAAAAAGGGGTTTTAAAGTTAACTCCTTTTACCTCTATCCCTTGTTCCTGGATAAGTTTTACCGCTAAAATACTATCTAAACCTCCAGAGAACAAAACTACCGCTTTTATCTTATTTTTCATCTCTTCGCCCTTCTTTTATTTTTTGAGCTATTTTACACAAATCTTTTAAAGTAGTTGCATCTAAAGTTTGATTTATCTGTTGGGTTACTTCCTCTAATAATACCCTGATGGCACAATCTTCTATTTTTTTACATTTCTTTGGGTTATTCTTATTAATTTTTTTGCCAGCTAAAATACAGTCAACTAAAACTATCGGCCCCTCAACTGCTCTAATTATGTCACCGGCATTGATCTTCTCTGCTTCTTTGGTCAATAAATACCCTCCACTTGCTCCCCTGATGCTTTTTACTAAATTTGCTTTCTTTAATTTATTAAATAACTGCTCCAAATATTGCAGAGAGATCTCTTGTCTTAGAGAAATATCTCTTAAAGAAATCGGCTTTAAATTATTACATTGAATTTGAGCTAAATCTATCATAGCCCGAAGCGCGTACCTTCCTCGAGTTGATAATTTCATTGGTCTTACTCCTTTTGGATAATAGTTAGTTAGTTACTTGGTTACTTAGTTAACTAGTTTATATAAGGTGCATAATATCTATAATTAGTAATAAATGTAAAGTTAATGAGATTTCACTAAAAAATTCAAGTTAAAACAAATCATTACTTAATGTTAATGAGAGATATCAAATTAACTAGATAACTAATATTAAATGGTAAATTTGCGAATAATTTCCATAATTAAACTAACTTTACTAAAAAATTATATTATTTATGACTATTTTTGTCAACTTTCTCATTAATAAAACTCGTATCGAGTATCGCGTTAAGAAAGAGAAAGAAAATAAATTAAAGGAAAGTAGCGTCTCTCTATATCTTTTTAGTTAATTGTACTTTTTACTTAGTTAGATTAGGTGGTGCAGAAAATCATATTTTTCCTGATTTAACTTTAAAAGCTTTAAAAAATTTACATAATGCTTTATAATGATTTTTGTAAGATTAATATTTATTATATAAAACACAGCAATTATTTTTTAAAAAATAAAGAGGGGTACAAAATGGATCAAAAATGGTGGAAAGAAGCGATAGTTTATCAAATCTATCCCAGAAGTTTTAAAGATGGAAATGGAGATGGCATCGGAGACCTACCGGGAGTTATTCAAAAATTAGATTATTTAAAAAATTTAGGGGTAGATGTTATCTGGTTATGCCCGGTCTATAAATCTCCCAATGATGATAATGGCTATGACATCAGTGATTACCAGGATATTATGGATGAATTTGGTGATATGAAAGATATGGAAAAACTTTTAGAGGAAACACATAAAAAAGATATGAAATTAATTATGGATTTGGTAGTAAATCATACTTCTGATGAACACCCCTGGTTTATAGAATCCCGCTCCTCCTTAGATAATCCTTATCGAGATTTTTATATTTGGAGAAAGGGTGAAAATAGTTTACCTCCCAATAATTGGGGTTCTGTTTTTGGCGGCTCTGCCTGGGAATATGATGAAAGGACTCAAGAGTACTATTTGCATCTTTTTTCCAAAAAACAACCTGACTTAAATTGGGAAAACCCTCGGGTAAGAGAAGAAGTTTACAAGATGATGAAATGGTGGTTCGATAAAGGAATCAATGGCTTCCGGATGGATACGGTAAATATGTTCTCTAAAGTTCCCGGTTTACCCGATGGAAAAATAATAAAAGGATATAAATATGGAGATGGCAGTCCTTATTTTTTAAATGGCCCGCGTATTCACGAATACCTGCAAGAGATGAACAAAAAAGTACTTTCAAAATACGACATTATGACTGTAGGAGAAACTCCCGGGACTGCCCCCCAAATCGCAGCTAAGTATGTTCACCAGGATCGACATGAACTCAATATGGTCTTTCATTTCGAATTGATGGATATTGACCATGACCCTATAAATAAATGGGAACCCAAAGAATGGAAATTGACTGAACTAAAAGAAATCTTTACTAAGTGGTATGAGGGCTTAAAAGAATAAGGCTGGAATTCTCTTTATTTGATTAATCATGATCTTTCGCGATTGGTTTCCCGATTCGGTGATGATAAGATATACCGCATAGAATCAGGC
>JAUVOA010000092.1 GCA_030599445.1 Atribacterota bacterium
AACTTCTTACTCGTTAAAAGTACACGATGTCTATGTATTTTTGGGTCTACGATGTCTATGAACTTGTCAGTTAGTCGTTAGCATTACTAGCGTAGAGCGTATAGCATTTAGCGTATAGGATAAATCAATAAACTAAAAACGTAAAGCGTAAAGCGAAAACCCATAATTCAAAACTCAAAACTTTTTCGTATTTCAAATAAAGTATTGTTTTTAGTGTAGGGGTCGGATTCATCCGACCCGAGTTTTGCGGACTTGATAATCAAGCCCGCATATCTATCATTCCTATAAAAATGGAAATCCATTCTATCCCTTTTATCTTTTACATATGAGGGCGTATAGCACACCCCTACTTCTCCCTGTAAACTTGTAACTCGCAACCTGTAACTTATAACTCTTTACACATTACTTATTACTTATCGCTGTATTTAACTAAATACTATTCACTAACGACTAACGACTAATTCATAGATTAAATTTTTCCCCCAGGTAGATTTTTCGGGTGATTTCACAATTTGCTACGTGACGAGGAGTTCCTGAAGTCAATATTTTTCCATTATGCATAATATAAGCTCGATCAGTAATTTTAAGGGTTTCTCTCACATTATGGTCGGTAATTAATATCCCCAACCCTTTCCCTTTTAGATAAGAAATTATTTCCTGAATGTCATAAACCGCAATAGGGTCAACTCCGGTAAAGGGTTCGTCAAGTAACATAAAAGATGGTGAGCTGGTTAAGGTTCGGGCTATTTCTACCCGACGCCTTTCCCCTCCGGAGAGCATATATCCTTTGTAATCAGCGAGATGGTCTATTTCCAGTTCCTTTAACAATGAATAGCATCTTTCTCTACGTTCATCTCTCTTGACTCCCAAAGATTCTAAAATTAGAAGGAGATTTTCTTCCACAGTAAGCTTGCGAAAAATTGAAGGTTCCTGGGCTAAATAACCCAAACCCATCCTGGCTCTCTGAAACATAGGAATTTTGGTGATTTCTTTGGCGTTAAAAGATACTTTTCCATTATCCGGAGCTATTAAGCCCACTATAATATAAAAGGTAGTGGTCTTTCCTGCCCCATTTGGTCCTAAAAGACCTACTACTTCGCCTTTATTAATCTCTAAGCTAATATCATCAACCACTCGTCTTTTTCGGTAAATTTTTAGTAAATTCTCTGTCCTTATTCCCTGCACGATTTTCTCCCTCTTACTAGTCGTTAGTGAATAGTCGTTAGTATTACTATAGCATATAGCGGGTAACGTTTTTTAGCGTAGAGTGTACAGCGTTTAGCGTATAGGGTAAATCAATAAACTAAAAACCTAAAGCGTAAAACGAAAACCCATAATTCAAATTTTTTTTGTATATAAACTATTGTTTTAAGTGTAGGGGTCGGATTCATCCGACCCGAGTTTTGCGGGCTTGATAAATTAAGCCCCTACCTTAACAGGCGAGACGCCTGTCCTACGGTTTTATATAGACTATTAAGGGCGTATTGCTATACGCCCCTACATTCTCTCTGTAAACTTGAAACTCGCAGCCTGTAACTTGTAACTCATTACACATCACTTATTACTTTATTCTATGTACTATTTTTCTCCTACCCTCTTTCTTCTTTGTCTTGGTTTTTCTTTTCTTTACTATATACTATATACCATATACTATATACTGTTTTTTTGAACTGCCGTAAAGAGAAGCTCTGCATAAGCTACTAGATTATCCTCCACATAAGCCTCTGCCTTGGCCTTACCAATTCCTCTTACCATCTTTACAATTTCCACTTTAATTATTAATTGGTCACCGGGATAAACCGGCTTTTTAAAGCGGGCTTTATCGATCCCGGCGAATAAAGGAATTTTCCCCTTATTTTCTTCTTTGGAAAACATCAGGACTCCACCGGTTTGAGCCATAGCCTCGATTATAAGTACCCCGGGCATCACCGGGTGTCCCGGAAAATGTCCCTGAAAAAAAGGTTCGTTTATGGTAACATTCTTTACCCCTACAATCTTCTTTTCTTCCTGCTCTAATATTTTATCCACTAACAAAAAAGGATAACGATGGGGTAAAAGATTTAAAATTTTTCCTATTGATAATTTTTGTTTCATTGTGTTTTATCTTTTTCTTTCTGTTCTTCTTCTAATTTTCTCATAATTTCCGCTATTACATCCTGAGTAATATCTTCTCCTCCATAGAGAGCAATAGGATAATTTAAAACGTCGCTTCCTGCTGGTATTTTTATTTCACTATTCATTATCAAATCATATTTTCCTTTATCTCCTACTGCCTTAATTGCTTCAATAATATCTGAATAACGAGCCGCTTGATATGATTTTATCTCAGCAAGAATCTTCTCTTTGATTGGTGACCATTCTTTATTAAATTTATCTTCTAACTTTTTAAGTCCAGTTTCATCAAGTCCTTTACCTTGTTTATTTAATTCTTCCTGGCGTTTTTGAAGTTCTTCTCGCAAGTTTAAACTAAGTTGATTAATATTTTGGGTATAAGGATGACCGGATATAACTACCGCCAAATTAACCAAACCTATCTTTCCCTCTGCTGCCTGAACATTTTGAAAATTCAAAAATAAAAAAATCACCATTGTAAGCAATAAAATAACAACTGCTTTATTTGCTACTTTTTTTTCTCCTATTTGCATTATTTTCCTCCTTAATTATTATACAGTATCGCGTATCGCGTTAAAAATACAGTGATAAGTGATATGTAATGAGTAATGAGTTTATGTTTTTAAGTTTACAAAACAGGATACACATCACATATTACACATTACACAATTTACTGGCTAACTGGCAAACCGGTTAACCGGTTAACTAGTTTAATTGGTCAATTATTTCCTAAAAAGTTTGTCCAATACTCAAATATGTTTTTCCAACTCCTGATTCACCAATACCATAATCCAATCGAATCGGGCCAATCGGAGTATCAAAACGAACACCTATGCCCTTTCCAAATTTTAAATCTGTTAAATCAATACTTTCTCCAATACCCCATGCTTGACCCCAATCAGCAAATATTACTGCTTGAAAGTTTTCAGCAAGGGGAAATCTGTATTCTGCATTCAATACCAATGCTTTGTCACCGGAAAACTCATTTGAATCATAACCTCTTACAGTATTCATTCCCCCCACCTTATATGCTGCAAAAGAAGGTAAATCGGTATCAGCCAATCCACCTATAGCTCTAAAGGCTAATACCCCCTGTTCTATCGTATCAGTTAATTTACTCGGATTAGTAATATCTAAGAAATCGGTTATAAATTCAGTAGAAATATACGTCCTAAGGGTTAAATTGTATTTGGTAAAATCATAATCTCCTCCTAAAAATCCCCCAGCCTTTTCCAGTGAAAAAGTATGATACCAACCAGATGTAGGATCGAAAACATCATCTCGAGTATCGTATATAATGCTTGGTGTAAAACTATTGGTCAATCCTTCATTAGTATCTTCGGGAAGAACTCCGGAAATCAATTCGTATGACACTCTTTCGGTTTTTATTTCTAAGCCTAATTTATATGAATCACCTATTTTTCTTCCAAAAATAAGCCTTCCACCCAACTTCTCCTCATCATATTCACCGATAAGTACATCATCTTCCTTGTCTTCCTCATGAAGGATAGAATTATATACTTCGAATCCTAAAGAAGTAGGTGTACCACCAAACCAGGGCTCAAGAAAAGCAAATTTATAAGTTGTTCTATTGCCTACCTCTAAGTCAGCTTCTATTTTTTGTCCTCCTCCAAAAAGATTATTTTCCTCGTAACTGACAAATCCTAATAAACCTTCTTCTGAACTATATCCCGCTCCAACTCCAAATTTTCCAGTATTTTTTTCAATCACTTTAATGACTAAAATTACCGAATCTTCTTCACTGCCAGGTTCCAGTCTCATGGTCACATCTTCAAAATGGCCCAAATTATAGATGTCTTGTAAGGATTTTTTTACTATTCCAAAATCAAATAGATCTCCGGGCTCAATGGTGATTTCTCTTGCAATAACCTTTTCCTTTGTTTTATCATTGCCTTCAATCATTATTTTTTCCAAGCGACCTTCGGCAATGGTTATCCACAACCCTCCCTCTTCATCAAAATTAACATCTTTCACATTGATTAAAAGATAACCTCTGTCTTTATATATTTGAGAAATGCGTTTAAGGTCATTTTTTAATATTTTTTGACTAAATATTTGTCCTTCACTTAATATCATCACTTCCCTCATATCTTCTTTTGTAACCGCTGTATTGCCACTAATATTTATTTCTTCTATAGGTGGATATTCCTCCAAAACAAATATAACTTTATATCCGTCTCGAAAAGGTTCTAATTTTATACTTATATCTTTAAAATAACCCAGCTCATAGACTGTCCTTACATCCTTTTCAATATTTTCTTTGGAAAATATATCACCCAGATTGGATGCAATTTGGGAGATGATTAAATCCTTAGAAATATTTTCATTTCCTTGTAATACAATAGCCGTTATTGTTCCCTGATTACCAGCAAAAACAGGGATTATGCTGCTTAGAAAAAATACAGCAATTAAAAATCCAAATAAAATTATATTGCTTCTTCTGTTTCTATTTTTTTCCATTCCTTGCTCCCCCTTTTAAATATTCTTAAAATTTTAAATCTCATATCATACATTTTTATATTTTATTAAAATTCATATTGTAATTCAAATTTTAATTCAAATTCATCTTCTTGTGAACCTGTCGAACCTATCTGGGTACTTAAAGTTAAATCATCTTTTACTTTATATTCAAATTCTAAGCTACCTTTCCCCGCTTCATATAAAGGAGTAGAATAGGTTAAGTAAAAGTTTTCTGAAAAATATTTCCCTATTTTTAAAGCCAACCCTGCTAAAGTTAAGCCTTGATTTATGGTTAAATCGGTATTTTCCTCTTTTTTAAAGATTGTTTCAATATTGAATTCGTCTAATCCCAAACTACTAGCCACTTGACTTTCTATTTGATTTAAAAACGTCAAACTTATTCCTTGAGCAATTAAATTTATCATTTCTTCCTTTAATATTTCTCCTAATTCTCCTTCTGTTAATCCTGTATAATTTTTATTAAACATTAAAAGAGAAATGATTTCACTTTCACTTAAAAGTGGAGAAGAATCAAGGGTAATGATAAGCTGGGAAAGATTTCCTCCTACATTCAGGAAAATATCTATATCATCTATTTTCGTCTTTGCTTTTATACTTAAAATCATGTTTCTTTCCAACGATTCAGGAAAGATTATTTTCCCATTAGAAACTCGAAATTTTCTATCTAAAAAAGATATATAACCTTGTTCAACATCCAATTCTCCATTTAATTTTGGAGAAGATAGAGCTCCCTGAACTTTTAGACCTCCCACTAATTTCAAATTAAAATCATTGGTCTTAGCAATGAAATCATCTAAAATTTTTACCTCAAGATCGATATCTCCTTTAAGGTTAATTAATTTAGATAAAAGCTCAGATGGATCAGTGGGGATATCTTTATTACTATCTTTCCAGTTCAATTCTCCCTGAGAAAGGGTTAAAATTCCTTCTATATGGGGAGAGGTAAAGAGACCGGTTAACTTTGCTTTCAAATCAGCCTGGGCCTTGAAAATATCCTGGTATAGAATTTCCTCCTTATTACTCCATATATTAATATTTAAATCCTGAGGTTGCAAGTTTTTCAAAGCAAATTCTCCGGAAGTATAAATCCTATATTGGTCAATCTGGAAATTCATATCTTCTATCTTAACTAAATTATCTTCTAAGTATAGTAAAACACTTAAATCACTTATCTTAGCCGGCAATTCATAAAACTCTATCAAGCCAGCGTTAAGAGCGATATTACCATTTAAAATCGGTTGGTTCAAAGTCCCAGAAAGTTTTAATTCAGCATTGGTTAAACCCTGGAGTTGTTTAACATCCTCTTTGAAGAACATACTAATAAAACTTAAATCAGTATTTTCCAAAGTAAGGATAAAATCTATGGGAATATCGGTTAAACTTGAGGTAGCTTTTTCTTTACCTATAGAAGAAAACTCATAAGGAATCTTGCCCTTCCCTTTTATTTGATGACCTTCCTTATCCAGAGCAAATTGTTTAACCTCTAAGATATCTTGATTGTAGAGAGCTTCAAAAGTAAGATTATCAAAAGCAAAATCCTGAAATTTCCCCTTTTCAATCTTTGCCGAGAAAGATATATTGGGTAAGTCAATATCTCCCGCAATCTCTGCCTCAAAGTTCACCAGGCCATTAATTTCATCTTCTATGCCAAAAAGATTAGATAATTGGTTCAAGTCTACATTATCTGCTGAAAGGTGAATATCTAAATTTTTATTATCCTCATCAAGATCAATCCATCCCCCGGCTACAAGCTCCCCTTTTCTTTGACTCAGTTTTAACCGATTAATC
>JAUVOA010000056.1 GCA_030599445.1 Atribacterota bacterium
TAATTCTGCCCAACCAACAGCTGGCATGGGTTATGAGTTAGATGCTATTGCAGCTGTAGTCTTGGGTGGAACTAATCTTTTTGGAGGAGAAGGGGAGCTGTGGGGTACTCTGGTTGGAGCTTTTATTATGGGTATCTTGAACAATGGATTAAATATGCTTAATGTTTCGTCTTTTTACCAGCAGGTGGTAAAAGGGATAGTCATCCTAATAGCTGTAACAGTAGCTCAAAGTGGCAAGAAATGAGAAATTACCCAAAAAAGGGGGTGGAGGAATAGAAAAAAGAATCTTTGTTAATTAACATTTTGTGTTTTTAAAAAATAAGGAGGTTTTTCAAATGAAAAAATTATTACTTGCACTTTGTTTGGTAGCAATTTTAAGTGTTTCGGCTTTTGCGAGCAGTATGACTGTCGGGTTATCAGTCTCTACTCTGAATAATCCTTTCTTTGTAATTCTAAGGGACGGTGCCATAGAGCAGGCAAAAGTCCTTGATGTGGATTTGGTAGTGATGGATGCTCAGAATGACCCGGCTAAACAGGTATCTGATATCGAAGACTTAATCCAGAAAAGAGTTGATGTTATTCTCTTGAATCCTACTGACGCCGATGCTCTTGTTCCTGCGGTCGAACAGGCTAATAAAGCTGGTATTCCTCTCTTAACTATTGACCGTAGTGTCAGCGGTGGAGTTGTTGCCTTACATATTGCTTCCGATAATGTCAAAGGCGGAGGAATGGCTGCAGCCTATACGGTAGAACAATTAGGAGAAAAGGGTGTTGTAGTAGAATTAGAAGGGATTACCGGTGCGTCTGCTGCTCGGGAAAGAGGTCAGGGTTTTGATACTTACATTGCCAAATTCTCTGGTATTAAATTAGCTGCAAAGCAGACTGCTGATTTTGATAGGGCTAAGGGAATGAGCGTTATGGAAAATATCTTACAGGCTCAACCAAAAATCGATGCGGTATTTGCTCAGAATGACGAAATGGCTCTGGGTGCTATTCAAGCTATAAAAGCAGCCAAAAGGCAGGATGAAATGTTTGTAGTAGGGTTTGATGCTGTACCTGATGCTCTTGATGCTATTAAAGCAGGAGATATGAAAGCTACTATTGCTCAGCAACCCTGGATGATGGGAGTTCTGGGAGTAATGAATGGTTATTTAGTAGTAAGTGGTGTAGAGTTAGGTGTAGAATTTATTCCTGTTCCCTTAAAAGTTATTACCGAATAAAGTAAATCAGTGAATCAGGGGACGGTTCTTTGATTCAAAAATGAATTGTTTGAGCCGTCCCCCAAAAATATCCCAAAAAAATCAAAAGATTTCCTTTAATTCAATTTAATTAAATCCTAAAACCATAATCTCTTTCTAAGTTTTAATAGTCCTTATGAAACTATATAATAAGAATTAACCATGCTTTTTATATTTTATTTTCGTTTGTTAAAAAGAGAAAGCAATTTCCTATCTTCTTTTTATTCTTCATCTTACATCTAATTTTTATTTTAAAATTAGAGAATAAAACAATTTGAGAGCCTGCTATATTTTTATTTCTGCAAAAAGAGGATTTTTAAAAATTATTGTGGTATAAATATATATAATACCTCTAAAAGGAAAATATCATTCCACTACACACTTTTATGAATTTAAATTGTTACGGGAATCTATTAAAATGTCATTGGAGGAGCAAAGCAACGAAGCAATCTCAAAACAATATTTTTTCTTTAAGCAATCGCCCTAGGCAGTAGTAGTTTAATTGTAATGAAATGATTTGTCATAATGATGATAGATAATAATAGAGAATTAATTTAATTTAAAAATAATAGCAAGAAATCCATTCATCATCATGATAAAAGGAGAAAAGGAAATATGAGCAAAAATAAAAATAGCTATCAGCGAAATTTCCCGGTAACCTGGGAACAATTTCATCGGGATAGCCGAGCTTTGGCCTGGAGATTACTGGACACTAAAAAGAAATGGGATAGAATTGTCGCTGTAGCCCGGGGAGGATTAATTCCGGCTGCTATTATTGCCCGGGAGTTGGACATTCATTATGTCGATACGGTCTGCATTTCCAGCTATACCTTAATGCATCAAAGAGAGCTTTCCGTCTTAAAAAGGATTACTGAATTTAAGGATAGAGGAGATAGGTATTTAATTATTGATGATTTAGTAGATACCGGCAAAACGGGAAAAGCTGTTCGTGATATGATCCCGGGGGCTTATTTTGCCACCGTATATGCTAAACCCGATGGAAGACCGATGGTGGACACTTTTGTTACCGAAGTTAGTCAGGATACCTGGGTACTTTTCCCCTGGGATAGTGAGATTACTTCTAATTTTGTGAATCCCATAATCAATAAGAATGATTAAATGAAAGAGCATAGAAGATCTTAAGTTTGTTGTTTAGACTTCAAAGAAAAGGGACGGATTAATGAGGAGAAAAAGAAAAGACAGTAGCTATTTAAATAAATTGATAAAAAAATTCAGGCGGCTAAAAGCAAAATCGGATAGTCCTAATAATAGAAATAGTAAAACAGATTTGAGAGCACAGCCCATTTTTAGTGATACATTCGGATTTAGGAAGAACGAACAAGCACTTCAACGAAGTAGGCAGGAGTTTATCGGCCTATTTAAAAATTCTCCGGAAGCGTTAGCCTATACCGATATGGACGGGATTATTCTGGAAGCAAATAAACAATTTGAAGAACTTTTTGGTTATGAACTTGAGGAGATGAGAGGTAAACATATTGAAAAGGTATTGACTAATTGGCGTACACAAATTTTGAATAGTGACCATGTTTTTACCAATTTGGAATTGATAGCAAAGAAAAAGAATAATAAATTAATTAGTGTTTCTGTTTCTGTTACCTTAAATCAGGTGAATGAGCGAACTACCGGAAAAATATTTTTACTAAATGACATTACTAACCGTAAAGCAAATGAAGCAGTAAATAACGTATTATATAATATTTCCCGGGCAGCTAACTCCGATATTTCCTTAAAACAACTCTATCCTGTTATTCGCGAAGAGCTCAGCACTATTATCGATACGACCAATTTTTACATCGCCTTATTTAATGAAGAGAAAAATAAACTTTATTTTCCTTATTATGCTGATGAAACAGGAGAAAGAGATGAGGATTTTTTAGTCTCAAAATACAGTGATTCTGATAGTATTTTTAATTATATTTTTAAAACCGGGGAGTCATTACTATTAAATTATAATAAATATAAAAGAATGATTGACCAGGGAGATTTTAATTCCCATGATGTTATAACTAATAAGCAGGTGTGGTTAGGTGTCCCCTTAAAGGTAGAAAGTAAGATTATTGGTTCCATGATTTTGCAAAGTTACACTGATCCGAAACTTTATTTTAAAAAAGATATAAAACTTATGGAATTTGTTTCTCAACAGATAGCTACTGCAATTGAGAGGAAACAAGCAGAGGAAAAATTAAAATTTCTTAGCCTGTATGATTCATTAACTAAGTTACCCAATCGGGTGTTATTTTATGATCGAATGAAACAGGAAATAGCTTATGCCGAAAGAGAACGGAAAAAATTTTCCGTGATGTTTTTGGATTTGGATAATTTTAAAGAAGTTAATGATAAATTTGGCCATGATATTGGAGACCGGCTGCTTCAAGGAGTAGCAAAAAGATTCAGTAAGCTCCTGCGAAAAACCGATACCATTTGTCGTTTAGGAGGAGACGAATTCATTATTTTATTACCTCGGCTTGCCCAGCCCAGAGAGAATACTGTTGATGTTGCTCGAAAAATATTTAGTTCTCTTAGTGAGCCCTTTTCAATTAGGGATAATAAGATATATGTAAATACAGGCATTGGAATAGCTTTATACCCTGATGACGGGGAAGAAGGAGAGATTTTAATAAAAAGTGCAGATAAAGCCATGTATTTGGCAAAAAAAGAAGGGCCTAATAATTATCACTGGGCAGAGTTTAAGTTGACCTGACAGAAACCTACCAGGGGAAAAACCTACCAGGGGACGGTTCTCTGGCAGGTTTTTTATTTTGCAAAACCTACAAATTTACTAGCTAATGTCTAAAATTTACTGTTTTAGGGAATATTATAAGTAGTAAGGAAATAGAAATGCAACGGAAAAAACGAGTGTTAGTGATTTTTACCGGAGGGACTATAGTTAGTGGTTTTCAGGGCAAGGGCAAGGTTACAGGTCCGAATAATAAAATGTTTAAATCACTACATAGTTATGTAGAAAAATTTTTCCAGGATAAAAAAGTAGAATTAATTTGTCAGGAACCTTTAGGAATGCCGGGAGAAGATAGTTCTAATCTTGGCCCGGAACACTGGACAAAAATAACCTCTATTATAGCAGAAGAGCTTCAAAAAGGGCTTGACGGAGTGTTGATTCTTTACGGAACAGATACTATGGCTTATTTATCATCATGGCTTAGTATTTGTTTCCCTCAAGTTTCCATTCCTATAGTTATCACCGGAAGTCAACTTACCCTGGACTATATGCCGGAAGATGTTACGGTAAATTTACGTGGGGCTGCCCAAGTGGTGTGCTCAGATTTTCCCGGAGTCTGGATTTATTGTAATTGGAAATTGATTCCCGGCGCCCGGGCACATAAAGCCCATGCCTTACATCCGGATATATTTATTACCACTAACGGCGTACCAGTCTATTTTAATCCTGAATGGGCTCTCAAAAGCAAGAGAAGAAGTTTTCCGTCAAAGATAGAATATGTTCCTTCCGAAGGAATAAATAAGATTTTAGGCTATAGTTCGCAGAAGGTACGAAATATCTGTGAAAAAATAGGCTGGTTTATGTGTATCCCGGGTATGGAGCAAAAGCTCAACGAAGATAAAAAGATAGTTTGCATCTATGGTTTTGGGGCGGGGAATGCTCCCATAGATGTTTTAAATTATTTTCGGTCTTTTTATCTTGAAAAGAAAAAACCCTGTATAATTGCCTGCAGCCAGGCTGAAGGGGATATTAAAAAACCTAAATATTATAAAAAGGTAGGTATTGCCTGGCTGGCTCAGGATGGATTTAAGGTCTGGAGTCAGATGGATTATCCTATAGAATTTATTCACGCACTGGCCTGTTTTTCTTTATTGGTATCTTCTGATGCTCCGGAATCCATACTCTCTAAATATTTAGAAGGACCATTCTATTCTAAATAAAAAAGAGAAGAACGGTTATGTATTAATAAAAAATAAAGAAGGGAGAACTAAAATGAATAAGATGATGAAAAAGCAAAATATTGAATCCTTGTATAGAACAATTAATTGTTTTTTGTTAGTGGGTATCATATGTGCTTTGATGGCAGGCAGCGCTTATTGTGTGGTCTTGAGTATTTCCCCGACTATCTCTCTTGAGGAAGGGGAGATAAAGTTGGATAGGCTTAAAATGACAGTTGCCGGTGAATTTTTTGGCGTAGATGTTAAGTTAATGTCAGATTATCGTCAGAGAGGATTCCATCCCGAAGATATTGTTACTGCTTTATTTTACTCAGGAGATAGTCAGAGACCTCTTTCCTTAATTTTTGTCCTTCGGAAGAGAGAAGAGGATTGGAGCAGGGTTGCTGGCATATTAGGATTACCACCTAATGCTCATGGTATGCAGATGGCCTTAACCCACGGGAAAGGTAAAAAAGTAGGGTTAAAAAGGAAATTTGCTTCAGAAGGATATATCTTTCTCAGTTTTATAAGTGATTATTATAGGATTGAGATGGATAGATTACGGTTTTATATCGAAAAACAATTTACTCTAAATGATATTCTCCTGGCGGTGAATTTAGGGGCACATCAGAGGATTAGTTTTGAATTATTATTACGAGATAGGGAGAGAGGGTTAAACTGGTCTATGATTTTAAAACAAAGAAATATCCGGGAAGAAAAATTATTTTTACCCTTTAAATCTGAGAAAAGATATAAGAATAAACCAGCAATCAAATAATAAAAAACCTGCCAGAGGACCGTCCCCTGGTAGGTTTTATTACCACAGGCTTAAGCTCATCTTTTTTAGTTCACTTCTTAAAAACAAAGTGGTGAGGATTACCGACAAAATATCAGCAGCAGGAAAGGCAATCCAGATACCTAAAAGTCCAAGACCAAGAACCCGCGGTAGTATGAGAACTAAAGGAATAAATAATAGAACCTGTCTGAGTAAAGACAATATTAATGAAGGAATTGCTTTCCCCAGAGACTGAAATAGGGTCGCGCCCACTATCTGTATACCGATTACCGGAATCACAGAAAGAACTATCCTCATTATTGTGGAGCCTTTTTCTATTACTTCTGCATCCCTGGTGAATACACTTATAATTTCAAAGGGGAACAATTCTGCCATCAACCAGCCAAAAGTGGCAATAGCAGTGATAGTAAAAAGTGATAACTTGATAGCCTCTTTTACTCTATCAAGTTTTTTTGCACCATAATTAAAACCTACAATAGGCTGCATTCCCTGTACCACTCCAAACAAAGGCATAAACAGGAACATAATAACCCGGTGAACGATGCCAAAAATTATCAAGGCAATATCTCCGCCAAAAATTCTCAAAGAGTTATTTACAATGATAGCAACAATGCTTCCGGTAACCATTCTGGCAAAAGAGGCAAATCCTACCGTAAATATTTCGGTTATGATATGTATCCTGGGTTTTAGGTGATGCAGTTTTATTTTCAATGAGCTTTTACCACTGTACAAATATTTTAGTACATAGAGAAAAGAGATAAATTGAGAAATAATAGTTGCCAGGGCAGCGCCTTTAATCCCTAACTTAAAAACAAATATAAAGATTGGGTCTAAGATCATATTCAATATTGCCCCAATGAGCATTGCGGTCATAGCTATTTTAGCATTACCTTCTGCTCTGATTAGGTTATTAGAAGACACGGCAAAGGAAAAGAAAATACTACCCCAGAGTATTATAGTTATATAATCTTTAGCATAAGGCAAGATGGTTTCCGTTGAACCGAAGAATCTTAACATGGGTTCGGTAAAAATAAGACCGATGGTAGCTATTATTGCACTCAAAACGATTATACACAAAAAGGAATTACCGGCAACGTAATCTGCTTTTTCTACATCTTTTGCTCCCAGACTTCTGGATATGGCGGATGCTGCTCCAATTCCTATCATCTGGGCAAAAGCCATGATAACCATTTGAATAGGGAAGGCAATGGTTAATCCCCCGATAGCGATAGCACCTACACCTCTTCCTACAAAGATAGTATCAACAAGATTATACAATGCGTTTACCATCATACCGATAGTTGCTGGTAAGGATAAATTTACCAAAAGTTTGCTTATTTTTTCTTCCCCTAATCGGGCAGTCAGCTGTTTCATAAATTATTTCCTATTCCAATTTATAATTTTTTCCTTAAAAACCATTGCTTTAGACGGTGGTAGTTTAATATTTAATACTTATTTATTGCATATGGTGTTCGTCATTGGCAAGTACACGATTAAGAATTTCCAGGCCTTTGATTATATCTTTTATCTCCTGTTCAGAAAGACTTTTTAGCTGCTGGGTAAAATATTCTTCTTTTTTTTGGCGAAAGTCCTCGCAGAATTTCTGACTCTTCCCGGTTAAAGATATTTTTACCACCCTTCGGTCATCTTTAGTGCGTTCACGTTTTATAATTTCTTTTTGTTCGAGCCTATCCAGAATTCCCGATACAGTGCTATCAGATAATCCCATTTTTAAACTTAATTCACTTACCTTCTGTTTCCCATGTTTTTCCAGCATCGATATTACTGAAATCTGGGGAAGGGTGAATCCTGAATCCTGTATAGAATGATGAAATTTGTGTCTCATAGATTTATTAAAATTTCTGGTAAGATTTATTATTTTCGAAATGCTCTCAAATTTAGATTTAGACATAAATACATTTCCTCCTTTTTCATTAATACAAACTTTAGAGAGGTAGTTAGATAAAGAAAAAAATACTTATCGCTTTTATTCTCATATTTTCTTTTTTCTCTAGTATTTTTCTCTTTCTTCACTCGATACTCGATACTATATACTCGATACTTTCTTATTAATATAAATTTTAGTGAGGTAGTTAGATAAAGAAAGGGATATTTATTGTTTTTGTTTTCCTATCTTTTTTCCTATGGTATTTTTCTTTCTTTTTACTATATACTCGATACCCGATACTCGATACTTTTTTGCCTCTTTGATAGATTGAGATTTATTTTATATAATATAAAAAATGCATATGACATATGAAATTATAATAAGATGAAATGCTTAAAAATATTTTGCATTAATATATTTATTATACAAATATTTAGTATACGAAATATTATAATAGATGATTTTATTTTTGTCAAGCCTGCACATATAGTATCGAGTTAAAACAGTATCGAGTATCGCGTGAAAACAGTATCGA